>JAGDCK010000077.1 GCA_017958585.1 Lachnospiraceae bacterium | reverse complement strand
TGATGCAAATATCGCAAATGTCATCGAAAATGCAAATGACAGCAGCGAAGAGCCCAAGAATGTGACACTTGAGAACGGTACAGTTGTATACAACCGTGAGGCTGTTGATACAATGGCGGCAAAGCCCATGAACTGCCCCAATGCCATGACGGCATACAAGAGAAAGACTCATTCTTACAAAGAGCTTCCCATCCGTTACAGTGAGTACGATGTGCTTCACCGTAAGGAGAAATCCGGTCAGATGAACGGACTTTTCCGTGTACAGGAGTTCAGACAGGATGATGACCATACATTCGTAATGGAATCTCAGATAAAGAGTGAGATCTCAGACATTATTTCCATCGCAGACGAGATCTACAAGTCATTCGGTGTAACATACAGAGCAGAGTTCTCCACAAGACCCGATGATTACATGGGTGATATCGAAGTATGGAACAAGGCTGAGGCAGCATTAAAAGAGATCCTCGATGAGAAATACGGCGAGGGCGGATATGAGATCAACGAGGGAGACGGAGCTTTCTACGGCCCCAAGATCGACCTTCAGATCAAGGATGCCCTTGGAAGAGAATGGCAGTGCGGTACGGTACAGCTTGACTTCCAGCTTCCTTCAAACTTCGGCCTTACATATACAACTGCAGAGGGTACAGAGGCTATGCCCGTTGTAATCCACAGAGCGATCTACGGTTCACTTGAGAGATTCATCGGTATCATCACAGAGAATTTCAAGGGCAATTTCCCCTTCTGGTTAAGCCCTTATCAGGTAGCTATCGTTCCCATCTTAAGCACTCACAACGAGTATGCAAAGAAGGTTGAGCAGGCTCTCACAGATGCAGGAATCAGAGTAGAAGCTGACTATGCAGACAAGAATATGAGAAACAAGATCAAGGAATTCAAGCTTTACAAAGATCCTTACATCCTGGTTCTCGGAGATCACGAGGCTGAGGAGAATACAGTTTCCCTCAATGTTCGCGGATCCAACAAGCAGATCCAGAACGTTCCTCTTGATGACTTCATAAAGATGTGCAAGAAGATGAACGCAGAGCATTCTCTTGAACTTCTGACATCCCTTGAGGATTATTATGTAAAATAACACAAAAAAATGGTGATCACTTTATCATATTGATAAGTGATCACCATTTTTACTATATAGGAAATTCCTCCGAATTTCCGATATAGTAAAAAGCGCTCCGCTATGGATGCGCACTCTGCGCACATCGCACTTCGTGCGAGAGTATCATGTTGACTGTCGTCAACCGCGCTCGGCGCGAGCATGTCGCAAGCGACATGCTTTCTTGTTATGGTAATTAATTGTTAGCCATTGTTTTGATGCTTGCGAGGGCCTTGTTTACAGGCGGGATGCAGAGCACTATAAGAGTGATGGCACACTCGGAAAAGATGTAGATCGCATTATATGCAAGAGAATATGTAAGTGGATTCCAGCCCTCCCAGGCATATGCACCAAAGAACAGATATCCGCTTAATACCGCAAAGACATATCTGCCAAGAACTGCGGTTATATATCCCTTTACAAGACCGAATTTTTTACCTGAAAAAAGTCCTGACAATCCCATGGCACCGAAAGCCAGTATGTAATCGATGACCATCTGCGCGGGAAACAGAATGTAGGGATCAATCATCATCTGCAATACACCGTAAGCGATACCTGTGAGGATACCGGCGCTCAGACCGTAAAAATAACCCGGAAGGCATATCACAAGCATTGAGAGAAGTGTGATGGAGCCACCTGTGGGAAAATGATAAAGCTTGATATAGCTGAGCACTGTTCCCAGGGCAACAGCCATGGCGCAGAATGAAAGCTGTTTTGTGGTAAGTTTTGCGGTTGTGCTCTTTTTGCTCAATCGAATGGATGCCAATACGGCAAGGACAAGCAATGCGATAACGATCACTGCCAGAATGATGTTTCCGAGGAGCGTGGGCACATAAGTGGTTTCTCCCCAGTCATTTACAACTTCGGTTACAAAATTAGACATAAAAAAATCCTCCTTGATTCGCAGGAGGGACTCATCGTGGATATGTATAGAAATGTATCAGACAAAATAGTGTTACTTTTCAAAACATCCAGCTTCCTTACGCCGGTATTACCCGGGTCAAGTGTTGAGGGTTAAAATCTTTCGATTTAATCTCAGCGATGCGCTCCCCTAGCTATTCTTTATTACAGTAAATTAATATATTAGAGCAGGTCTGTTTTGTCAACGAAAAAATTATGGTATAGTTATTTTGTTTAAAAATGATACAAAGGAATTATTCATGAGGGAAAACAGTTTTCAATCTTTAAAAACAAATAAAAATAAGACCGTAGTCGGCATTTTGGCCCATGTTGACAGCGGAAAGACCACCCTGGCGGAGAGTATTCTCTACGAATACGGAAAGATCAAAAATCCGGGCAGAGTGGATCACGGTGACGCGTTTTTAGACAATTTTGACCTGGAAAAAAAGCGTGGCATCACCATTTTTTCCAAGATGGCAAGGCTTTCAAAGGATGAAAGGGAATTTATCCTTTTGGATACGCCGGGACATGTGGATTTTTCTACGGAGATGGAGAGAGCATTACAGGTAATGGACTGTGCAATTCTCTTAATAAGCGGTCCGGACGGTGTGCAGGGGCATGTGTCGACTCTGTGGAAGCTCCTTGAAAGCTATGAGATCCCCACTTTTATATTTGTTAACAAGATGGATCAGCCCGGAACCGACAGCGAAGCCATATTAAAGGAGTTAAGAGAAAAACTCTCCGAGAGTATTGTGCCTTTTTCTGATCTTAATGAAGCTTTTTATGATGATCTTGCAATGTGCCATGAAGATCTGATGGAAGAGTTTCTGGAGACGGGAAGAATAGATGAAGATCTAATAAAAAATGCGGTGGATGAGAGGATAGTCTTCCCATTATATTTTGGATCTGCGCTTAAAATAACAGGCGTTACAGAACTCTTGGAAGGAATCGATACCTGGACGGATCCACCGGAGTATGGGGAGGAATTCGGTGCAAGGGTATACAAGGTGACCAGGGACGAATCAGGGAACAGACTTACATATTTAAAGGTCCTTGGAGGGTCTTTAAAAGTTAAATCCTATATTAATAATTATAAGACAGCGTTGTCAGATGAGGCTAAATGGGAGGAAAAAGCTGACCAGATAAGGCTTTATGACGGAGAAAAATACACAGCTGTCAGCGAGGTTTTTCCGGGAGAGATATGTGCAGTAACGGGCCTGTCAAAGACTGTGGCAGGTGAGGGACTTGGGGTCGTGGACTTTAATACTGAGAGCTTTTTGTCCCCGGTCCTGTCATATAAGTTAAATTATCCGGAAGACAAGAATCCTTCTGAAGTATTAAAAAATCTCCGGATCCTTGAGGAGGAAGACCCTGCTCTTTCCGTTATGTGGAGCGAGGCTACATCGGATATTCATATCAGGGTGATGGGTCAGGTTCAGATCGAAGTCTTAAAGAGTCTCATGGCCAGTCGATTTGATACGGAGGTTAGCTTTGACACAGGAAGCATAGTTTACAAGGAGACTTTAACTGAAAACAGTCTCGGTATCGGGCACTACGAGCCATTAAGGCACTATGCGGAGGTTCAGGTGCTCTTAGAGCCCGGAGAGCGTGGGAGCGGCATAGAATTTGCCTCGGTTGTGAGTGAGGACGACCTCGATCTT
>JAGDCK010000076.1 GCA_017958585.1 Lachnospiraceae bacterium | reverse complement strand
GGGGAACGGAGAACTTTTTAAAGTCCCCTGCCATGATAGAAAGTGAGGCCTTTCTTGCGATAGAGCGTGGAATTGAAATTGTAAAAGAGCTTTCTAAAGAGGGCGTTAAGATAATTTCCACAGGCGAAATGGGAATAGGAAATACCACCACAACAACAGCGGTGCTTTCGGCTTTCCTTGAGATGGATCCTGATGAGCTTACAGGAAGGGGAGCTGGGCTATCCGACGATGGACTAAACAGAAAAAGAAGAGTCATTAAAGAGGGACTATCCAAATACTCTTTTGACAATATTACTGATCCCAAAAAGCGGGCTTTTGAAATATTAAGAACCCTTGGAGGCCTTGATATTGCAGCTCTTTCCGGGGCCTTTATCGGAGGAGCAATTTTCCATGTGCCCATGGTAATAGACGGCGTAATAAGTGCCACAGCGGCCCTCATTGCAGAAACTCTTTTACCGGGAACAAGGGAGTACCTTATTCCATCCCACAAAGGGCGGGAGAAGGGAAATGCGCTGGCTCTAAATAAGCTGCATCTGGAGCCTTTTATAAACGGCAACATGGCTTTGGGAGAGGGAACCGGAGCTATAATGCTTTTCCCTGTACTTGACAGTGTGATGTATTATTACGATCACGGCGCGAAGTTTTCGGACTATCAGATCGATGAATACAAGAGGTATGAGAAATGATCTGCATGATACTTGGAACCCCTGACAGCGGAAAGTCAAAAAAGGCAGAGGACCTTACGCTGAAGATCTCGGGGAATGACAAAAAATACTATATCGCCACCATGATCCCCTTTGGAAAAGAGGGGGAGGAGCGTGTTAAAAAGCACCGGAATATGAGGGCGGGAAAAGGCTTTGAAACCATTGAATGCCCGGTGAGAGTTAATGAGGTTATAGAGAAAATAGATGATAGTAAGAACGCCACCTGCCTTTTGGAGTGCATGTCAAATCTTGTGGGAAATGAGCTGCACGATCCGGGAAGGGATAAAAACAATTGCTCCGATGAGAAGATATCTGAGTATATAGTTGATTCTGTGATGGAGCTTGCAGGGGCGGTAAAAAACCTTGTGATAGTCTCAAACTCTTTTCCCTTAGAGGGCGAAGGGTACGACGATGACACAAGGCGATATGTAAAGGTGATCGATATCGTAAACAATATGTTAAAACAGAGAGTGGATGAATTTTATGAGCTTACTTAAGAGTATCGCGATCTCTTTTTCACTGTATTCAAAGATCCCCATGCCGGTGTTTGAGTGGGATGAAGACAATTACAAACATGCAATAGCGTTCCTGCCGCTTATAGGGGCTGTTATAGGCCTTATTTCCTATCTGGTGGCTGCGTTTTGCAAGAGTTTTGAAGTGCCTGTTTTTGTGTTTACAGTTTTGCTTACGCTGGTGCCTCTTTTTGTCACAGGGGGATTTCATTTTGATGGTTTCATGGATGTGCAGGATGCTCTTCATTCCTATCAGCCAAAGGAGAAAAAGCTCGAGATCATGAAGGATCCACATATCGGAGCCTTTGCGGTTATCAGCGCCGGAGGGTTTCTTCTTATCTGGCTATCCTCCATGTACATGATTGTGCTGGAGGCTTTTGTGACGGGAAATAACAGCATTTTATTTGCTACCCTCGGCATATATCCGCTTGTTAGGGCCCTCTGCGGACTTACCAGCATCCTTTTTGAAAATGCCAAAAAAGAGGGAATGCTTTCTGTGGAGACCGGAAAGAGCGGAAAATCTGATATCTGCATACTTTCTGTGGAAGGAATTTTGGCGGCAGCTTACATGTTATGGATGAGCCCTTTGGCAGGCGTTTTAATGATACTTGCAGCACTACTATTTGTGGCATTTTACAGACATTTGTGCCTTAAGAATTTTGGCGGCGTCACAGGAGATACAGCAGGATTTTTTGTGTCCTGCGCTGAAGTCACCCTCCTTGCAACTACTGCGTTATTTTGCATAATCCTATGAACCGCGCCATGACTTATGTCATGAAGTAGTTCTACAGACATATTTCTACATACATATTTGAGAAGAGAAGTTTACATGTTTAGAAATCACATCATAGCCTTTATATTGGGCTTTATTTTGGACCGAATAATCGGAGACCCCTACAACATCCCACATCCCATAAGATACATCGGGAGCCTCATCAGCTTTTTTGAAAAGAAGTTCCTTCACTTGGATGGCGGAGAGAGAGATTTTGAGAAGGAAAAGAGGCGTAGGGTAATAATGTGCATCCTGGTGATCCTCATCACTGGGGCTGTTACGGGATGTATAATTTTCTTTTCCTATAACCTT
>JAGDCK010000075.1 GCA_017958585.1 Lachnospiraceae bacterium | reverse complement strand
CGTTGATATCGGAGGCGGTACCAGCGATATTGCCGTTATCTCCCTTGGAGGAACCGTTGTCAGCGCATCCATCAAGATCGCAGGCGATGATTTTGACGAAGCTATCGTTCGTTACATGCGTAAGAAGCACAATCTTCTCATCGGTGAGAGAACCGCTGAGGATATCAAGATAAAGATCGGATGTGCATATCCCAGACCTGAGGTTGATTATATGGATGTGCGCGGACGTAATCTCGTGACAGGTCTGCCAAAGACCGTGAAGGTTTCCAGTGAGGAGACAGAGGAAGCGCTCAGAGAGACCACAGCTCAGATCGTGGAAGCTATTCACAGCGTTTTGGAGAAGACTCCCCCGGAACTTGCAGCGGATATCGCCGACAGAGGAATCGTTCTCACAGGTGGAGGAAGCTTACTTCGCGGACTTGAAGAGCTCATCTGTTCAAAGACAGGCATCAATACTATGACAGCGGAGGATCCCATGACTGCGGTTGCCATCGGTACCGGCAGATACGTGGAATTCCTTTCAGGATACAGAGAGAACTGATAAAGGTGAGAAACCGGATCGGAGGTCTAAATGCTCAAAGGATTATATACTGCATGGACAGGAATGGTTAATGAACAAAACAGAATGGATGTGCTGACCAACAATCTGGCCAACACTGCCACCACCGGTTTCAAAAAAGAAGGCACCACCAGCCAGAGTTTTTCGGATGTCCTTACCGACAGGATCAAGGATACATCAACAGCGGGAACCGGCAGGAGACGCATAGGTACCAATGCCCCCGGCGTAAAGGTGGGAGAAAACTATGTGGACTATTCCCAGGGAGCCTTCAGAAGCACGGGAAATACCTTTGATCTGGCTTTGTCGGGAGACGGATTCTTTGCCATCGAATTTACCAACAAGGCAGGGGAGACTTCCACAAAATATACCAGAAACGGCCAGTTTACATTGAATGCGGAAGGATATCTTCTCACAACGGAAGGCGATTATGTCCTGGATAATCAGAGCAGGCGTATCCGCCTTGACCCTCTGCAGGACGCAACCATCGACAGAAACGGTCGTATTTTCCAGGGAGAAAATCCTGTAGCCACCGTTGGAGTCGTTGATTTTTCGGATTATGACTATCTGGAGAGATATGGCGAGACGTATTTCAGACCCATTGAGGGAGCCTCATTTACCACGGCAAATGCAGAAGTTTACTCGGGTTATCTGGAGCAGTCCAATGTTCAGACCGTGCAGGAGATGGTTAATCTTATCTCCATAAGCCGAGCATATGAGACCAATCAGAAAATTCTTCAGACCTTTGACAAGACTCTGGACGTGGCAGTAAACCAGATCGGAAGACTGTCATAAGGCTTTTCATGGAACTCTTCAGTCGAAAGGGATTTTGACCGATATACATATAAAGGTGAGTGCAAAGGGAATTGCCCCGCCTAAGCGTCAGTTTTAAACCGAAAGGAGAATTCTATGGTACGTAGTTTATGGACAGCGGCTTCCGGAATGATCGCCCAGCAGACAAATGTAGATAATATTGCAAACAATCTTGCAAATGTAAATACAGTAGGATACAAGACGGAGACAATGGAATTTAAGAGTCTCCTCTATCAAAATATTCAATCCAAGACCACATCGGCAAACGGTGATGCAAAACCCACCGGCGCTCAGGTCGGACTTGGTGTCAGAAATTCATCCATCAGTCAGATTTTCACCCAGGGACAGTTTACCGCATCGGAATCCACAACTGCTTTTGCCATCAGCGGTAAAGGTTTCTTCTCCGTGCAGGGAGGGGACGGACAGCCCTACTATACCAGAAACGGTAATTTCCAGTTTTCACTTGCAAATAACGGCGGCAACATGCTGTGTACAACGGACGGTCTCCCCGTGCTTGACACAACGGGAAAGCCCATAATCCTTGACAGCAAATATGTCACCAGTAACATTACCATCACCGGAGACGGTACCCTTTGCTATCCCGACGAGAGTAACAACCCGGCGCCCATCGGTATCACCATCGGCGTTTACCAGTTTGCAAATCCCGGAGGACTTGAAAAGAAGGGCGATACCCTGTTTGGACAGACAGCTGCCAGCGGTGCACCTCTTAACGAGGCCACATCCACAAACCTTGAAAAGAGCAAAGTCGTTCAGGGTTATCTGGAAGCTTCAAATGTTCAGGTAGTGGACGAGATGGTTAACATGATCGTGGCTCAGAGAGCTTATGAATTAAATTCAAAGGCTATCACCACCACGGATGAGATGATGCAGCAGGCAAACAACCTGAGATAGTAAAGATTAATTGCTTTTAACCATAGGGGAGGCAAAAATGGATATTTCTAATTTGTCATCTTTATACAGTGCTCAGGCAAAAAACGCCGAGGCGGGAGCCTTGTCGGACAGCCTGAAAAACAAGGATTACTCGCAGGCCACAGACGAAGAACTGATGGATGCCTGCAAAAAATTCGAAAGCTATTTTGTGGAGCAGATGTACAAGGAAATGTTAAAGACCGTTCCCGAGTCCGAATTTTCATCCGCATCAAATTCCACCATGCTTGACTTTTTTAAGGAAAAATATGTGACACAGATCGCTGAGGACACGTCCGAAAGAGGAGATCTGGGTCTTGCAAAGATGCTCTACGAGCAGATGAAGAGAAGCTAAAAGTCAGAAAATCTTTAGAAAATCTAATATCTTTTTATTCTAAAAAAGTTCAATGACGACAATCTAATAAGAAAAATACAAAGACCCTGCATGAAAATGCAGGGCAAAATACATTAATGAAGGAATTTTCATGGACAAACTGGATGGATTTGTAGACCATATAATATATCAAAATAGCGATAACGGATACACGATCCTGGTCCTTGACGTGGGAGGCATGGAGGTGACCTGCGTTGGCTCCTTAAAGGGGATAGGCCCCGGCGAAACCATAGAGGCAGAGGGCGAGTATGTGGACCACCCCGTGTACGGAAAACAGTTTAAGATTCTTACCTATATGACCGTGGCACCAAAGGACAGTGTAAGTATTGAGAGATACCTGGCGTCAGGTGCCGTAAAGGGCGTGGGAGCTGCGCTGGCCTCTAGGATCGTAAAGGCTTTCGGCGAGGATACTTTAAGAGTCATAGAGGAGGAGCCGGAGAGGCTTTCTGAGATAAAAGGTATAAGCAGGAGGAAAGCTGAGGAGATCGCTATCAGCATGGAGGAAAAAAAGGACCTTAGAGAGGCCATGATATTCCTCCAGCAATACGGTATTTCAAACACTCTTGCGGTAAAGATCTACAATAAATACGGGTCGGACATGTACGGCGTAATGAGAGAGAACCCCTACAGGCTGGCGGAGGATATCCCGGGAGTGGGATTTAGGATTGCAGACGAAATTGCGTCAAAGATCGGTATCAAGACGGACTCTGATTACAGGATAAGATGCGGTATTTTTTATGCCATGAGTGGGTCCTATGGCGAGGGACATTGCTATTTGCCCACGGACGAACTGGTGAGAAGATCCGCAGAGCTTCTGGATATAAGTGAGGAATACATTTCCCCTCAGCTATCAAACCTTGTTATGGACAAAAAACTGGTGATAAAGGGAGACAAGGCCTTTTCATCACAGATGTATTACACGGAGCTTAACTGTGCAGCCCTTCTTCACAATATAAACAACTCCATAGGGGAGATGCTGATACTTCCCTCAGAGGATGAAATGCTTAAAAAGAAGCTGACGAACCTGGCAGAGGAACTTGAGATGGAGCTGGACGGGCTTCAGCTTGACGCGGCTTTAAAGGCCATAAAAAACGGGGTCTCCGTAATATCCGGTGGCCCCGGAACGGGAAAGACCACCACCATCAACCTGATAATCAAATACTTTGAGTCGGAAAACATGGATCTCATGCTGGCAGCCCCCACGGGAAGAGCCGCAAAGCGAATGACGGAAGCTACCGGCGTTGAGGCAAAGACCATCCACAGAATGCTTGAACTGAACGCGGGTCTCTCCGATGAAGACACCAGGAAAGTTACTTTTGAGAGAAATCAGGAGAATCCTCTTGAGACGGATGTGATCATAATCGACGAGATGAGTATGGTGGATGTGCAGCTGTTTTTGGCATTGCTAAAGGCAGTCATGCCGGGAACGAGGCTTATCCTGGTGGGGGATGTGAACCAGCTTCCAAGCGTGGGTCCGGGGCAGGTCCTTCGCGATATCATGGAGAGCAAAGCCTTCCCAACCACAGTTTTAAACAAGGTATTCAGACAGTCCGAGGGAAGCGATATAGTCATGAACGCCCACAGGATAAACAATGGAATACAGATAAATCCTGACAATAAGTCAAAGGATTTCTTTTTGCTGGAAAGAAATGACGTAAATGTCATTTATAAGCACATGGTTCAGCTTATCACCGAAAAGCTTCCGGGCTACGTGAACGCGACCCCTTTTGACATACAGGTTTTAACTCCCATGAGAAAGGGAAATCTGGGGTGCGAAACCCTAAATTCCATCCTGCAGGAATATTTAAATCCACAGGACGGCATGAAAAAAGAGTACGCCCAGGGCGAGAAGCTTTTCCGCGTAGGCGACAAGGTGATGCAGATAAAAAACAATTACAATCTGGAATGGGAGATCCTTGGAAGGTACAACATCCCTCTGGACAAGGGCCTTGGAGTCTTTAACGGTGACATGGGGATTGTGAGGGAGATAAACGAAAACGCCCAGACTCTCACTGTTGAATTTGATGAGCACAAGCGGGTGACCTATCCCTTTTTGGGACTTGAGGAATTGGAGCTATCCTACGCCGTGACCATCCACAAATCCCAGGGAAGCGAGTACCCCGCGGTGGTGCTGCCGCTTTTGTCGGGCCCCAGGATGCTCTTTAACAGAAACCTCCTATACACTGCCATCACCAGAGCAAAAAAGTGCGTAACGATTTTAGGCAGCAAAAAAACTTTATCGGAAATGATAGACAATCAAAGTGAAAACAAAAGATACACGGATCTTCTTTCAAGGATCCGTGAGGCTACAGGCGACAGGTAAATTCTTTGGGGACTGCGGAGAAGTCGAAAGGAATTTAATTGATCGGAAATTTTTTAAAACCAATTGATCTCTTGTACCCCAGGCGGTGCCCCGTATGTGACGATGCGGCGCCCCTTGGGAAAAAGATCTGCCCGGACTGCAGGGACAGTCTGAAGATCATAACAAGCCCCTGGTGCATGAAGTGCGGAAAGAAACTTGCGGCAGAGGGGATGTACTGCGGCGACTGCATGATAAAGGACCACAGCTTTGCCTGCGGCAGATCTTTATATGAATACAAAAGCGTCTACGGAAGCATCTACAGATTAAAATACGAAAACCGAAGAGAGTATGCGGAGTACTTCGGGGAGGAGATGTGGAAGCATCTTAAGGCCTTTATCAAAAACACGAAAGCGGAAGGTATCGTTCCCATCCCTCTCCACAAAAAGAGACAGAAAAAAAGGGGCTACAACCAGGCATATCTTCTTGCAAAAGCCCTCTCAAAAGGTTCCAAAATCCCCCTATATCCAAATTATCTGAAAAGAGTAAAAAATACTGCGCCGCTTAAGGCATTATCCCCTTCGGAACGCCAAAATAATTTGAAAAAGGCTTTTATTGTTAGTCAAAATGTTGTAAAATTAAAGTCAATTATAGTAGTTGATGATATATATACTACCGGAAGTACCATGGATGAGGCTGCGACAGCTTTGCTTGAAAGCGGAGTTCGCGAGGTCTTTTTTGTGACCCTTGCGGGAGCCGGAATCTGATAAACAGCGGAAGGAGAGTTTGCTTATGGATGTCAGAAACTGTAGAGGATGCGGAAAGATTTTTAACTACGTGGCGGGTTCGATCCTGTGCCCCAGCTGCAGGGAAAAGATGGAAGTAAAATTCCAGGAGGTAAAAGAGTTTATCCGTGTTAATCCCGGCGTAGGTATGCGAGAGGTTGCAGAAGAGTGTGATGTGGATCCTCAGCAGATCCAGCAGTGGCTCCGTGAGGAGAGACTTGAGGTCACGGAGGCGTCTCCCATTTATCTTAACTGTGAGGCCTGCGGCGCCAGCATCAGAAGCGGCAGATATTGCATCAACTGCAAGGGACGAATGACAA
Source organism: Lachnospiraceae bacterium (assembly GCA_017958585.1). Classification (GTDB taxonomy): domain Bacteria; phylum Bacillota; class Clostridia; order Lachnospirales; family Lachnospiraceae; genus RGIG10340. The sequence continues at coordinate 5,506 of JAGDCK010000075.1, read as the reverse complement.
ACGGATTCAGAAGTGCCATTCAGACTCCTCACATGGAGCCCGAACACAAGAAGGAATCAAGGGACAATCCCGCCATGAGATTCCTGAAATAAGATATACAAAGGAACAGACAAATGTTAAACGAGGAACGTATCAGGCTCATGACGCGAATGGCGTCCTATGAGCAGAACGAAGGAAAGAGAAATACCAATATCGGCAACTATTTCAGAGGGGATTACATCCTCATTCAGGTGATAAAATCCGTCATCAGCGCCACCATCGCCTTCGGCATCGTGTTTGCGCTCTATGTCTTTTACAATTTCGAGTCATTTATGGCGGATATCTACAAGATGGATCTGATGGAGTTTGCCGGAAGGGTGTTCAAATACTACGGCTATACTGTGGTTATCTACGGGGTATTGTCTTACATCGGATTTTCATACAGGTACGCAAAGACAAAAAACAGCCTGAAAACTTATTATAAAAATTTAAAAAAATTAAACAGCCTATACGGTAATCAGGCGAAGAAATGAGGACGTAATGACAACATTATTGGAGTTTAGAGAAAATATCAAGAGGCTTTACAGCAAGTATGAGGCTGTGCTCATTCCGGCAGCCAAATTCATTTTTGCACTTATAGTTCTTGGAACATTGAATTCACGTCTTGGATATATGGCCATGATCGACAAGGCGGCACTTTTGGTGGCGGTATCGGCGCTGTGTTCTTTTCTGCCGATGGGCGCTTTACTCGGTTTTGCCGCGCTGTTCTCCCTGGGACATATGTATGCCCTCACAATGGAGGCGGCTGCACTTGGCGCATGTCTGTATCTGATAATCTTCATCCTGTTTTTGAGATTCAGTGCAAAGGAATCCATAGTGATCATGATAACGCCACTGCTTTGCGCGTGGAAGATCCCCTATGCGGTGCCCATCGTCATGGGACTTGTGGGCGGACCTGCCTCGGCGGTTTCGGTGGGATGCGGTGTCATAATCCACTACTTTTTCGATACGGTGATAACCAATTCAGCCACCATCGGCAGTATGGGCGATGAGGAAGCTATCGCAAAGCTCAGACTCCTCATCGACGGCTTCCTTGGAAACAAGGGAATGATCGTCATGGTGATGGCATTTGCCATAACAGTTTTGGTGGTTTATATCATCAGACGTCTTTCCATCGAGCACTCATGGACGATCGCCATGGTGAGCGGTGCCATAATCGATATGATCATCCTCTTTATCGGGGATATGATGTATGATACAAACATTTCTCTGGTGGGAGCGTTGCTTGGAGCCATCGTTGCGATCCTGGTGGGCAAGATCCTGGAGCTTTTCAGATTCTGCGTGGATTACAGCAGGACCGAGAAGGTACAGTTTGAGGATGATGAATATTACTATTACGTAAAGGCAGTGCCAAAGATGACCCTGTCAGAACCAGAAAAAACTGTGAAGAAGATCAATTCACAGAGCAGGACTTCAGAGACGGTCCGCAGAAATGCTGCAAACTATTCGGGACGCAGCGTGGTAACCGAGAGAACCGGTTACGGAAACGGCAGACGCGCTAATTTAAGCGACCAGGCCGGATCCAGAAGCGTCACCATCAATTCCAGCGTAACGGAAGATGATGAGGACGATTACGAAGATCTTTTTTAGGAGCAACCGATAAATGGAGTGGATTGAGCAAGCGATTGATTCATTTAGCAATTTCAGTATCTACAGAGGTACGATGGACATCTGGGATGTGGTGGAGATCCTCATTATTGCAGTGATCCTGTATTACATCCTGGTGTGGATGAAGACCAGCAAGGCGTGGAGCCTTCTAAAGGGTCTCATCGTCATCGCTGTTTTTTTGGTGCTCGCATATCTGTTCCAGATGAACACGATCCTGTGGATCGTCCAAAACCTTTTCAGCTTTGCCCTGATGGCATTTATTGTGGTGCTACAGCCGGAGCTTAGAAAAGCTTTGGAGGAACTGGGAAAGAGAAATATCATCTCCCAGGTGCTTCCCTTTGAGAGCTCCCACAAGGATGACGAGAGCTTTACGGAGAGGACTATAGACGAGATCGCAAAGGCGTCCCTGGAGATGGCAAGAGCAAGGACCGGTGCGCTGATAGTCATCGAAAAGCAGATCCTGCTTGATGATATCGAGAGAACCGGTATCGAGATCGACGGAAAGGTTTCCAGTCAGCTTCTTATCAATATTTTCGAACACAACACACCTCTCCACGACGGAGCGGTCATCATAAAGGGTAACAGAGTAAACTCAGCTACCTGCTACCTTCCCCTTTCGGATACAACGGACCTCAGCAAGGAACTCGGAACCAGACATCGTGCCGGCGTTGGCATGAGTGAGGCTTCCGATGCGGCAGTTGTCATCGTATCCGAGGAGACCGGCAAGATCAGCCTCGCATATGAGGGAAGGCTTGAGAGGAATCTCGACACGGAAAAACTGAAAAACAGACTGATGCATATTTTTAACATTGGTGAGGAAGAAGAAAAGACTCACAAATGGGGAAGGAGCCGCAGCAAAAAATGAGAAACAAACTTTTCAACAATGCGGGCCTTAAAATTTTGTCGGTCGTATTGGCCACCATCCTGTGGTTTTTGGTGGTTCAGATCGAAGACCCCCAGGATTCAAAGACCTTGAGCGATATCAAGGTCAAGCTCATAAACACATCGCTTCTTGAAAACGAAAACAAAGTGTACAGAGTGCTGGACAACACGGATACAGTCTCCGTGACGGTCAAGGCGCCAAAGAGCGTTATCAGTCAGCTCAGAAGCTCCGACATCGTGGCTCAGGCTGATGTGGGTAAGCTCACAGACATAAACACTGTAGCAATCACCTATTCCATTGAGAACGTGGATTCGGATTATACCATCCAGGGAAATCATGATTCGGTAAAACTTGACGTGGAAGACAGAAAGACCAAGTGGGTTAAACTCAGATACTCCACCACCGGTGAAGTGGCAGAAGGGTACATGGTTGCCTCCGCATCGCCGGATCAGACACAGGTGGAGGTTTCCGGACCTGCCTCAGTGGTGGATGCAGTCAGCTACGCAAAGGTTGACATCGATGTGACCGATGCCACCAGTAACCTTTCCGTGAGCGTGGACATATCCCTGTTTGACTCGGAGGATAACCAGATAGATCAGCAGACCATCACCAAAAATGTGGATTATGTTCACATGACCGTGGAGGTCCTGGCCACAAAGGAGATTCCCGTAAAGGTTAATTTCAGCGGAGAACCTGCAGAAGGATACGGCACAACGGGAGAGGTTACATGTTCGCCATCAAGTATCACCGTGGCGGCAACACCATCGGCTCTCGCTAACATAGACGCACTGGAGATACCGGCGGAAGCCATAGATATCACCGATGCGAAGGAGACTGTGGAGGCAAGCCTTTATGCCAGGGACTATCTTGATGACAACGTGAAGCTTGCAAGCTTTGAGAGCGATTACAAACTCACAGTCAACATCGGTATCGAGGAGGTTCAGGAATTGAACGTCTCGGTTAGACCAAACCGCGTATCATTTGAAAATGTTCCCTCGGGAATAGACGTATCTGCGGATAATGATGTGGAAGTAAACTTAAAGCTAAAGGGTCTGACTTCAGTCATATCAGGCCTGAACACTTCATCCCTAAGAGGTACGGCTGATATCGGCAAATACTTTGATGACAATGGCCTGACTTCAACAGAGGACAGGGTGGGTGTATATATGATCCCTGTGGAGTTTAATTTCCCGGATGGAGTGACTGTTGAGAAAACTCCTGTAATTAGAGTAGAAGTGACAGAAAAATAACTACAATAACCCTTGTAGGCAGACATATTTTTTGGTATATTTAAATTAGAGTTAAGTCCATCACATGGGCAGATTAATCGGAGGAGAAGTTATGGTCAGTCAGAAGGTTACAATCAAGAATCCTACAGGCTTACATCTCAGACCCGCAGGCATTTTGTGCAAGGAGGCTATGCAGTTCAAATCATTGATCACATTCAAATTCAATGATACGACAGCAAATGCAAAGAGTGTGTTGAGCGTCCTTGGAGCATGTGTAAAAAGCGGAGATGAAATTGAATTCTTTTGTGATGGCGAAGACGAGGAGGAGGCACTTAAAAGCCTCGTGGAAGCCGTTGAAAGTGGCTTGGGCGAATAGACAATAAGCGTTAGAGGGATACGACCTGTAAAGGCCGTATCCCTTTTTAATTTTGTCTTAATTTTAACTTTGTTTCGTTGCCACAGATGGCCATAAATGGTATGCTGACTATGGATTATTTTGTTTAGAGGAGGTAAGCTCATGGAACTGTTGAGCGTTATAGTCCCTTGTTTTAATGAAGAGGCAAGTGTGTCGCTGTTTTATGAAGAACTTGACAGACAGACACAGTTTTTAAAGGATAGAGATTGCACGTTGGAACTGATATATGTGGATGACGGCTCCCGCGATAAGACCGCAGAAAATGTTCGTAAACTGGCAGAGTCTGATGACAGGATACGCATGGTTTCCTTCTCCAGAAATTTTGGAAAAGAGGCAGCCATGTTTGCAGGACTCGAAAAGGCAAAGGGCGACTATGTTGTGATCATGGACTGCGACTTACAGGACCCGCCTGAACTTTTAGAGGAAATGTTTAAATACATCGATGAAGGTTATGATTCCGTTGCGACCAGACGCGTCACCAGAAAGGGCGAGCCTCCCATCAGAAGCTTTTTTGCAAGATGCTTTTACAGACTTATGAAAAAGATCTCCTCCACTGAATTTGTGGACGGAGCAAGGGACTACCGCCTGATGACCAGACAGATGGTAAATGCGATCCTCTCCATGCCTGAATACAACCGCTTCACAAAGGGAATCTTTGGATGGGTAGGATTTAAGACAAAATGGCTTGAGTATGAAAATGTACAGAGAGTTGCCGGGGAGACCAAATGGAGTTTTTGGAAGTTAGTCAGCTACTCCATCGAAGGGATAGTTGCCTTCTCCACAAAACCCCTTATGATCGCATCAGCCATGGGAGTGTTTTTCTGTTTGCTGGCCTTTGTGATGATAATCTTTACCATCGTCAGAAAGCTGGTATTCGGGGATCCTGTTTCCGGTTGGCCATCCCTGGTCTGCATCATATTGCTCGTCAGCGGAATACAGTTTTTCTGCACCGGAGTCCTTGGGCAGTACCTTGCCAAAACCTACATGGAAGTCAAGAGACGCCCCCTGTATGTTATCAAGGAAGAAATCTAGCATTTTGTTCAACAATATACCGGACATGTTTTACAAGCGAAGCGGGTCCTGTCTGCAGGGCGCCAGTCGCTCAAACAGTCCTCGCCGCTTCCGGCAAGCCTTCGCGTCTGCGGAACTCGCTTGGTGGCATCCCTACAGCCCCCCGCTTCTATCCAAATCTTAACAGTTTGGAAGATGAATGGATGCTGTAATAGGGTTTATAACAATATTATTTTAGGGGAATATCAGGATAGTGAAAAAGCTACAGTGGACCGACAGCTTAATACTACTATTTTCGTCCATAATATGGCTCAGTGAGGT
>JAGDCK010000074.1 GCA_017958585.1 Lachnospiraceae bacterium | reverse complement strand
TGGTGGAATAGTTGAGGGCGAGGATAAAAAAGAGGCGCTTATCCGAGAAGTAAAGGAAGAGGTGGGAATGATAGTTATCCCTGAGAGCGTCAGAGAGTTTGGCAGTGTTCTTCGAAGGCAAAAAGGTGAATTTGCTGAAAATGTCATCTTTGAGCAGGAAAACTATTATTATCTCTGTGATGTGGAGGATCGGATCGTCAGCCAGGACCTTGATGAATATGAGACAGAGGCTGAATTTGAACTGAGGATCGTGGATATAGATGACCCCATAAAAGTAAATGCCGAATATAAAAGTGATGACAGGTTCAATGAAGTGATGATAAATCGTGAGTATCGTGTCCTGAAACTCATTAAGGAAAAAGTTTTGGGAAAATAAGAAGACGCTTACTTAACCGAACGGTCATAAAATAAATCGACCGCATTGAGGCAGATGATGAATGGGATTTCGAAACAGAAAAACCACAAATCATCTGTTTTTGTTTACAAATTATTATATTCTTACCGCAAAAATCCACCTAATATTAAAGTGTTACAGAAGGTATGTTTTTTGTGGAGGAAGACTATGAAAAAAACATTTGGTGTGCTTTTGGCTGCCGCAGTGGTTATTTCAACCCTTGGGGGCTGCGGTCAGAGCGAAAAGGTTGCATCCGGAAATGTTTCCATTGAGGAGACGGTGCAGCCTGCAGCTGCTACATTTGTAGAAGAAGATTCTTCGAATGAGCAGAGCAAAAAAGAGGAAAAAAAGACAGAAAAAGAAGACAAGAAAGATTCCAAAGCGGAATCAAAAAAAGAGAAGGCTAAAGAGAAAGAAGAAAAGAGCCTCTCAAAGAAAAATGCTGAAGAAGAGACAACTTCAGAAAGCATCACTGCTTCTGCCAAGGGAGCAAGAAACAACAAAAAGACAGGAAATAACGGTAATACCGCAGGAAACAGGTTCGGAAATGGGAATTCCGGAAATAACGGCAGAGGAAACGGTTCCGGCAACGGCGGAAACAATTCCGGAAGCAATACAGGCAGCAATTCCGGAAGCACGAGCTCTTCGGGCTCAAACTCTTCGGGTTCAAACACTTCCGGTTCAAATCCCGCGCCTAATCCCGCACCATCAGGCGCACCGGTTAACTTAAACGTGACCGAGCACAGTCTGGCAGCAGGAAATACTTCGGATACTAATCCTTTAAAGGGTCTCATTCCTTTTGCGGGAGAAACCACAGTCCCACATAGTATGGAATGGTTTTATATCGCCGTAAATGAAGTTGAGGTGGCAGAAGGTGTATACGACTGGACCGCTTTGGAAAACCGACTTAGCACCATAGCAGGAAGAGGCCATCAGGCAGTTCTCAGATTCTATTATGATTATCCGGGAGAAAGCACCGGCGTACCTCAGTATCTGATCGATGACTACGGGCTTGAGATGAAGCCCTACAACGAGCCCGACGATCTGGGCGGATCGGGACTTTGCCCTGACTATTCAAATACACATTTCAGACAGTCCATGCAGAATTTCATAGCAGCATTTGGCGCTGCATACGACGGGGATCCCAGAATAGGATTTATAACAGAAGGACTTCTGGGATTCTGGGGCGAGTGGCACAACTGGCCGTTTGATGAGGATACTTCCGACGGAAAGCCTGACTGGAGCATCCCTGCAGCGGTTTATACAGAAGTTTATGCCGCATTTGACAATGCCTTTGATACAACACAACTTGTTGTCAGAGAGCCAAAGGATGGTGTAAACAACGCATCTTTTAAAACCGGTTACCATGACGATTCATTTGCATATGCCACTCTTTCCGCTGCAAACGGCGGACAGACCTGGAGCTTTATGCAAAGACTTATAAATCAGGGTGTGGAAAACAACTGGAGATTCGGATGTATAGGTGGAGAAGTTTATCCTCCTATTCAGGGAGAAATATTCAAAGAAAATCCCACTCCTTTATCCTGGGCACCTACCCAGAACTGGCAGATGTGTGTTGATGAGACCCACGCAAGCTGGCTTATGTGCGATCAGATCAAGGGATTCCAGGGAACAACCAGGGAGAATGCGATAAATGCTTCCAGGGGACTTGGATATGATCTTCGTGTAACAAAAGCAAATTACAGCGAAGTGATCGGTGCAAATACCGGACTTCCTGTAAGCGTAACCATGAAAAATGACGGAGTCGCACCTTTTTATTATGACCATAATACATGGAAAGTTATGGTGGGTGTAAAGAGCGGTAGTGACCTTATTAAAAAATGGGATACGGATTGGGATCTGTGCGATGTGGCACCCTATACAGACGGTGAGACATTTACCACAAACATATCCGATCACGGTCTCGGCGACGGTACTTATACTCTTGCGATCAAAGTAAAGAACCCTCTTTCGGGCGGTGTGCTCTTTAACTTTTCAAATGCAGCACAGGGCGATGACGGATGGCTCAGCCTCGGAACATTTACGGTAAGCGGAGCAGGTGTGATAAACAATCCTCCCATCGCAGATGACAACGGTCCTGCAGCTCCCACAGAGCCCGAACCTGTAGAAGACGGCGTGAACGGTCTCTACGAAGCAGAAAACGGTGTTCTTGAGGGAAAAGCATCTCTTTCGGAGAATTACAAAGCATCCGGCGGAAAGATGGTCGGATGGATCGGAACAGGAAACGGCGAAAGCGGAAGCCTTCTCATGGATCATATAAATGTGGATGAGGCAGGCGCTTATACGGCAGAGATAGCATATGTTCTCGGTGAGGAATCAAGAACCGCATATATCGATGTAAACGGGACAGACACTGTAGAAGTACATTTTACATTTACAGGCGGCTGGTCGACTTTGGGAACAACTCTCACAAACCTTAATCTGAATGCCGGAGTAAACACTTTGAGG
>JAGDCK010000073.1 GCA_017958585.1 Lachnospiraceae bacterium | reverse complement strand
TAGCAACAATCTTCTTCTCGCGCGAGTGCGCATCCTTAGCGGAGCGCTTTTTACTTTATAGGAAATTCGGAGGAATTTCCTATAAAGTAAGCAAAACGGATGAAACACTTTTATGAGTTTCATCCGCCATTTAAAACATATTCTGATTAATCTATTTTGATTAGTTTATCTTAATCAATTTGTACTGATTACTTTATTCCGATTACTTTATTCCGATTCCTTTTGATCACTTTATAGCCCCGTCCAGGATTTCCTTTGCCTTCTCAAGCTGGTTGTCCACGGGCTCCTCGCTGTCGTAGTAAGCTTCGCTGTCAAAGTCGATCTCCACGTCGGGCTCTATGCCGGTGCCGTGGATGTTGATACCGTTTGGCGTATAGTAGGCGCTTACAGTGATCTTTACCGCCGAGCCGTCGGACAGGGGAACGATCTGCTGCACGATTCCTTTGCCGTAGGTGGTGGTACCCACAAGAGTTCCCTTTTCGTAATCCTTTATGGCTCCTGCCAGGATCTCTGAAGCACTGGCGGAATTTCCGTCAACCAAAACCACCAACGGAACATCCAGTTCCTTTGAACCGTCGCAGGAATAATCAACTCTGTTTCCGGCCTTGTCCTCGGTGTAGACGATTATGCCCTCGGGCAGGATCATCCTTGCAATTCTGACAACCGTGTCAAGATTTCCTCCGGGATTTGCACGAAGATCTATTATGAGACCCTTCATATCATTTCCCTTAAGTGTGGCGAGGGCGTCTGCAAACTGATCCGCAGTTACCTCGTCAAACTCCGAAATGGAAATATATCCCTTCTCGTCATCAAGCATCTCATATTTTACTGTGGGGCTTTCAACTTTTGCCCTCACAACGGGTACTTCCATATAGTCTCTCTCACCGCTTCTTACAATGGTGAGTATCACTTCTGTTCCCTCGGGACCTTTTATCATGGAGACCACTTCCTCAAGCTCCATTCCGTAGGTCTCTGTGCCATCCACGGCATAGATTATGTCGTCCGGGCGAAGATCCGCAGTCTCTGCAGGGGCTCCCGCTATGACGCTGGCGATCTTTGGAAGGCTCGTCACGGTGTCAATGCTTACATAGGCTCCTATGCCGTAGTAGATACCCTCCGTATCCTGCATGAGATTTGTGAGTTCCTCGGCTGTATAGTACTCCGAATAGATGTCATCCAGGGACTCTATCATTCCCTTGTAGATACCCTCTTCAAGCTGTTCATCCGTCACTTCGTCAAGGTAATAATAGTCTTTTACCAGATCCCCGATGAGAGAGATCTTGCTGTCAGCATTCTCGGAAAGAGCAAAGCCATCTCCGCTCTTGGTGCTTCTAAAAAGCCCTCCGCCGTAGTAAAAAACATCCAGAAGGAGGAATACAAGGACTAATAACAGGCATATGCAGGCAGTCACGGAGACACCTATCAAAATACCCTTGTTCTTTGCCTTTTTAAGAGCTTTCTTTTTCTCTCTTTCCTCGTCGTCCGGGGTATATGTCACTTTTTGAGTGTTGTAGTCATAAATTTCGTTTTCTTCCATTTTTTCTCCAATTCTTTACTCTGAGAGATAGTTCCATGGTGTTACGTAGGAACCGTTCAAACGGACGCTGAAGTGAAGATGATTTCCTGTGCTTCGGCCTGTGGAGCCTACCGCCGCAATGGTCTCTCCCTTAACCACCACGTCTCCCTTTGATACATTCAGGGATGAAGCGTGCATATAGATGGTGTACAAGCCGCTTCCGTGGTCTATCATCACATAATTTCCCATGGATGAACTGTAGTCCGCAGCCACAACCTTGCCGTCATAGGCCGCATAGATGGCTGTTCCGTAGGGCGCCGCAAAGTCCACACCGTTGTGGAACTGCTGAACTCCCAGAGTGGGATGGATCCTCATACCATAGTCGTCAGACACTCTGGTGTATTTTGCCAGAGGGAATTTGAACACACCACCGTCGTAAGTGATCACGGAACCGTTTGCAGCAAGGAGAGCTCTCTTTTCCTCTGCGATCGCAGCCTCTAAAGCTTTTATCTCCTCATCCTGCTGCTTTATCATGGCCTCGTATTCCCTGATGGCCGCGTCTTTGTTGTTTATATCATTCTGATAAGCCTTGATGTCGTTGTTTTTTTGTATGATCAAAGCCTGAAGGGAGGCTTCCTCAGCTTCCACAGTGGCTTTTGCCTCATCGAGAGCCGCCTTTTCGGCTTCAAGGGTCTCCTTGCAAAGAGCCACATACTCTCTTGTGGCCTTGTACTCCTCGAAGAGGTTTTTGTCATAGTTCATGATGCGTTCCATGTAATCCGCGCGGTTAAGCATCTCCTTGAAGCTGCCGGCGTTTACTATGGACTCCACGATATAATATTCATCCTGCTCGTACAAAAGCCTGATCCTGACAAGCATTGACGCGTACTGGTTTTCCTCGATCTCTATGGCTTTGTCCAGTTCCTCCGAGGTGACACGGATCTGCTCTTCCTTTACGGAGATCTGCTCTTTTAAGTCCGCAATGTTTGCCTGAATGGAGGCAAGGTTTGCGTCGAGCTCTCTTACGTATACCGTGAGATCCGACTTTGCGTTTTCCAGCTGCTTCTTTACTTTTTCCAGGTCGGTCACGCTGTTTTTGTATTTATTTTTTTCCTGTTCCGCCTCTTTTATCTGGCTTTCCTTTTGTTTGATGCTGTCATTTGTAAGGGCACCTCCCGTGACCGCTCTCGCAGGGATCTGCGCCAGGGACACACCGGTCAAAACCAGGCAAAGGGCAAGGAACAAAATGAATGTTTTCTTTTTTGCCATTTAAGTCTCTTCCGCAACAGTTTTATACATGCAAATGTCTTCTCACTGTGCTCATGGAGCCAATGAAACCGATTCCGACACCCACTGCCACTGACAGAGGAGTGAGGAATGCAAAGATGGTATTCACCGGGAGGAAATTAAGCAGTCCGCTTAACACCGTAAATCTCTCCACAATGTAATCAAGTGCATATTGATAAAGTGAATGGATTATCACAAGGGGTATCGCCGCACCGACAAGTCCGATGAGCATACCTTCTATCACAAAGGGCGCCCTGACAAAAAAGTCCGTAGCACCAATGTATTTCATGATATTTATCTCTTCCTTGCGAACCTGGATTCCCACAGACACGGTATTGCTGATAAGGAAGATGCTGACCGCCAGCAGGATCAGTATGATTCCGCCGGAAGTATAGAATATCAGGAGATTTACACCGCTTAATGTGGATGCGGTCATCTCCGAGTAGTTTACTTTTCTGACTTCTGTCTTTGACTCAAGCCAGGTGACCAAAGCTCCCTGCAGGGACACGTCGCTCAGATAGATCTCGTAATTGTCCTCGCCTTCAAGGGGATTTTCGGGAAAACCTTCCGCATAATCATCTCCGAAATACTCGGGGCCGAAGGTTGCCCATACTTCATCATCGGAATGAAAGATCACGTCCGAAACCTCGGGTCTCTTTGCGATCTCCTGGCCCAGTTTTTCCATCTGGGCATCGGTGGTTCCCTCATTGAAAAAAACGGTGACGGAAACCCCTTCCTCCGCGGTCATTATGATATTCTGGAAGTTTGCCAAAACCGCATAGAAGAGTCCCAGCAAAAACAGGCAGGCTCCTATGGTGGCGATCGATGCCAGTGAATACCATTTGTTTCTGAACAGGTTTACAATGCCCTGTTTTAATATATAAAAAAATGTCCTAATCTTCATCTACGTAATAACCCTTCTCCTCGTCGCTGACTATGACGCCTTTTTTCATGGCGATAACTCGCTTCTCCATGGCGTTTACGATCTCTCTGTTATGAGTTACGACCACCACGGTGGTACCGTTCTCATTGATCTGTTCCAACAGTTTCATGATCTCCCATGAGTTTCCCGGATCAAGATTTCCGGTAGGCTCATCCGCAAGGAGTATGGCCGGCTTGTTGACAAGAGCTCTTGCAAGAGCCACCCTCTGCTGTTCACCTCCGGAGAGCTGCTTTGGCTTTGCCTTGTATTTTCCCGCAAGGCCCACTGTAGCCAGGATGGAAGGAACATTTCGCCTTATCTCCCCTGCGCTCTTTTCTATGATCCTCTGGGCAAAAGCCACGTTTTCATATACGTTTCTGTCTTTTAAAAGTCTGAAATCCTGGAATACCACGCCCAGATTCCTACGAAACATGGGGATGTTTCTGTGACGAAGTTTCGACACATTATATCCCATAACATAAACATTGCCGCTGGTAGCCGTAAGCTCCCTCAGCAGCAATTTTATCAAGGTTGATTTTCCGGAACCGCTGTCTCCCACGATGAAGACAAACTCTCCCTTGTCTATTCGAAGAGTCACTCCGTTTAAGGCAGGGGCGCCGGTCTGGTATGATTTGGTCACGTTGTCGAGGAAGATCAGACCGTTTTCCTCCACAAACTGTTCTCTTTTTAATCTTTTTTTATCTGAATTTGATGACATGTAAAAAAATTACCTTTCCCCTAATTAGTACTCCATGGTCTCCATGTACTTCATGTATTTGACTACCATAAGAGCGATCTTGAAAGTGATGGCATCCTCAAACACACGAAGATCAAGGCCTGTGATCTTCTGGAGCTTGTCAAGACGATAAACCAGCGTATTACGGTGGATAAACAACTGTCTTGATGTCTCTGACACATTCAGGCTGTTCTCAAAGAATTTGTTGATGGTGTTTAATGTCTCATCATCAAAATCCTCTATACTCTTGCCGCCAAATATCTCGCGGATGAAAAGCTTGCAGAGAGGGATGGGCAGCTGATAGATCAGACGGCCGATACCAAGGGCCGAATAAGCCACGATGGTCCTGTCGTCAAAGAAGATCTTGCCGACGTCGGAAGCCATCTTTGCCTCCTTGTAGGAACGGCTCACTTCCTTGATCTCGTGAATGACGGTACCGTATGCGATCCTGACCTCTGTCATGCCGTCTTTTATAAGATGTGCCTCAAGGCTCTTTGCTGTCTTTCCGATCTCCTTGTTGTTGTAATTTTCGGGAAGTTCACGTACCACGATGACATTGTTCTCATCAACGGCGGTGATAAAATCCTTGCTGTTATTGCCAAAGTGGGCTCTTGCGGACTCAAGGGCATTGTTGTCCTTGCCGTTTGCGGATTCCACTATCATTACCACTCTGGGAGCATCTGTCTGAATGTGAAGTTTTTTGGACCTGCTGTAGATATCGACCAAAAGAAGGTTGTCGAGAAGTAGATTCTTGATAAAGTTGTCTCTGTCAAAACGCTCTTTGTATGCAACCAGGAGATTCTGTATCTGGAATGCTGCCATCTCGCCGATCATATAAACATCTTCGCCGCTTCCGACAGCTACCAATATATACTCTAAGGTCTGATCATCATATACTTTAAAATACTGATATCCCTGGATTTCCTGCGAATCTGCAGGAGATGAAGAAAATTCCATGGCAGCCTTGTTGCGGTTGCCCATCTCTGTGGTGGATGCAACTTCTTTGCCATCCGCATCCATAACCGCAAATTCCACACGGGAAATGCTCTTCAATCCTTCGATAGTATTTTGTAAGATCTGATTAGATATCATTTTGACTACTCCTTTGGCTTTTTGCCGATTTGCTGGACCATATAACAAATTTACAAAAATTCCACATAAAAAGCAATACTTTTTTATGCAATTTTCCTTTTTAAAAATGAAAGTGATAAATTGCATCCCGGGCGGAGTGATTTATTTATGTAACAGGGAAAAATTTTCCTATTAAAAACAAAAGACCGAAGAGATCTTCGGCCTTTTGATAGATTTAATCTGATCGGATAATGTCTGATCTGTCCGCGTGCCTAGTATTTGATCTTCTGTCCGGGATAGATCAGATTGATATTCTTTATCTGATTTCTCTTTAATATGTAATTCAGCGAAACTTTAAGTTTCCTTGCGATCTTTGTAAGGTTGTCGCCTTTCTTTACCACATAGATACCTTTTCCGCCCTCTTTGAGGTCATTTCCATCATCGAGCACCTGATCCGCATCTTTTGTGACAGTCACATAATATATGATCTGCTGTCCGGGATAGATCAGATTGATGTTCTTGAAATAATTCCATGTCACAAGCTCCTGCAAAGTCACGCCAAGCTTTTTGGAAATCTTGCCAAGATTGTCTCCCTTTATTACCGTGTAGATCCTCTTCTCAGTGACGGTCACCTTCTTTTTTTCCTCTCCGGAACTGTTTCCGCCTGACCCGCCACCTGAGTTCTGAGAAGGCTGCACAGAAGGAGTGGAAGAAGCAGGAGGCTCCGGCACTGTTCCCTCAGCTGTCGAGAAAGGTCCGCCCTCATAATCTGCAACGTAAATATTGTAGGTTGCGCCCGCTGTAAGGCTCTGGCTTACAGTTCCGTTAAAAGTATTATTTACCACGGCAAAGGATGACATGGCAACAATCTCATCGTTTGCATTACGTATCTGAACCATAACTGCAGGTGCATCTGTGGTTCCGCTCACGGTTGCCCCTGTGCTCGTTACTGTCGCGTCGGTAACGGTTACTTCTCTGTCCTTGGCCTCACTTATCATAGGGATTCCTATGATCATAAGCGCCAATGCTATCGTAATAATCAGTCTCTTCATCATAGTTTCATCCCCTCTTAATTATAGAATTCTATATGGCCGTCCCAGTATACACCCTTGCCGGATCCCATCTGCGTTCCGCTATAGTTAGTGTCATCATCAAATCCTGCATTCAATACTGTTGCGTAGAAACCGCCCTCGTGATAGTTGGTTTCTGTAAGCTGTCCGATCCATACATAATCGTCAAAATACTCTCTTGCCTGTTCGAAACCAATGATGAATGTGGTTGATGCCACCTTATCATTTGTTGCATCAAGCCTTCCGTTGAAATTGTGTTCAGCATCATCCGGAGTCACGACCCTATGAGAACCGTTGTCAAAAGTCAGATACAGATTGTAATCTGATGCTCCACCGGTAGGATCATTTGTCGGATGAAAATAAGTTGCTGTTATCAAGATCTGCTCAGGGTTATTCGGATTAAAATAAGTGTAATCAAATGGCATCGCCTGACCATAATAATCATGAGTGATCGTGTCATGATCAACGATCCAATCATTTGTTCCTTCATCCCAGCCGTTATTGGGATCTCCTCCAAGATACCGATACTGGATCACCAGGCCAACGCGAACGATGGTTATATATTTCGTTATTCCGCCTTCGAATACGATCTTTAAAGGAATCTCATCGTAGAAGTTTGAGTTAAATGTCAATTTGATGTCAGCAATGTTAGTCGTATCAAGACCAACTCCATCTGCCTGTGACGGATCCACCAGTTCTACTGAAATGATATCCGTATTGGAGAGGCCTGCATTACCATTCAAAGGATACAAATGGATGGTGCTGTCACCCACATAAACCCTTGCAACAGCCGTATCATCATTACTTGTAGCCCAGACAGAATCAATGTTTTTTCCGTTATCCCCGATCATACCGTAAGCTTTAGTCTCTCCCTCACCACCGACAGTCAGGTATTTCTCAGAAGTCTTCAACAGTCTGATCCTGTCAGCACCTTGAACCGGATCTGTGACACGAAGGAATGATCCAGGTGCCCCACCATTTACTTCTATTGTATAAATGTCATCTTCATTAAGAACGGTTTCTATTCTGCCCATTCCACCTGCTTTAATGGTGGCAGGGTTGATCGAATTAACCACGAATCTGACACCGCCTGCGCCTCCCGGTCCACCGGCATCAGCGATCGTTGTACTGTCTGTTTCGGCATTCGCTCCATCATCTACATCACAGATGAGGAAATTATTTCCCCGTCCTGTTCTATCATTAAAATCAGTACAGATAAGTACCTGGTCAATGTTTTCAAGGGTATAAACCGGAAGTGTACTAACAACCGGGCTTCCGTCTTCTGAATTTACACCCCAGCTAACCGTATAATCCTGAACGGTAATATTTTGGTCACCACCACTTGGATTCTTGGCTGTTACCTGATATTCAGCTCCGCTTGTTACTATACGGTCAAGCAGCGCTGTCACATTTGATTCCCTGTTTTCTTCATTTGTTTCCGGTAATCCGAAATATTCAAATAAGGAAGGATCCATCAGCCTGCATATAAGTTCTTCCGCAAAAAGTGCCTTTACACCTGCTGCATCTGCAGCTGCATATGCATACAGATAATCATTGGCCTCATCCACAATTGC
>JAGDCK010000072.1 GCA_017958585.1 Lachnospiraceae bacterium | reverse complement strand
GGAAAATGAATGCATAGGGCTCCGTTTTGACGGTGCGATGATGAACGTTACTGTTGATGTAAACGGATTTAAGGCCGGGCGTCAGCATTATGGGTATGCACCATTTTATGTTGAGTTGACAGATTTGGTTACATTCGGAAAAGAAAACCGCATCACTATAAATGTGAATACGAGTATGCAGCCGAATTCCCGCTGGTATACTGGTTCAGGTTTGTACCGTGGAGTAGAGCTTGTACATGGACCGAAGGTACATGTTGCTAATGACGGGATATTTGTGTACACTAAGGAAGTGGCTGACAGTTATGCATTTCTGGAAGCTCAGGTGGATGTCCAGAATGAGACTGCGGAGAAGAGATTGGCAGAGATAGAACTTTCACTTGTGTTTGAAGACAAAAGCAAGGCATTAGCACAAAAAGATAATAATGAGCAGGTTGCTGCCTCTGCAAAGAAAGTAATCTGGGTTGATGCCCACAGTACAGGTACAGCCAGGATTGCATTTTCTGTTAAGGATCCGTTGATCTGGGATGTGGATGATCCGAATCTGTATACGGTAAAAGCCACTGTTAAAAACCTCGGAGTTTATCGCACGCACTTTGTGGCTGATCCGGAAGAAAACTGTACCATAGATGAAGCAAGCACGCTGTTTGTTATTAAGACAGTAACTGCTGATGCTGTTCGAGGCTTGCTGATAAATGTAAAAACGGTCAAGCTGAAGGGAGGATGTCTCCATCACGATAATGGTCTGATGGGATCTGTATCCCTGTATGAAAGCGAGGCCCGTAAGATAAAGAAACTTAAAGAGATCGGATTTAATGCGATCCGTACTACTCATAATCCGCCTTCATCAGCTTTGATCGAGGCTTGCGACAGGCTCGGTATGTATGTGTTTGATGAGGCCTTTGACGCATGGGGAATGGCTAATAGAAGAGGTGATTACAGCCAGTTTTTTGATGCAGACTGGGAAAAAGATCTGACTGCGTTTGTACGCAGAGACAGGACACACCCCTGTGTTGTAATATGGTCCATAGGTAATGAAATACCTGAGCGTGGGGGCCTTAACGATGGATATGCACTGGCATTAAAATTGGCCGAAAAGGTAAGAAGTCTGGATGGTACAAGACCTGTAAGTAACGGAATTTGCTCATTCTGGAGCGGTCTGGATGATGAACTGGCTGAAGGACTGAGCTGGTTCCAGAATTCCATAGATGGTGGTAAATCAAAAGATTTCTGGGAAAAGGGAACGGAGCCTTTTACAAATGGGTTGGATATCGTAGGCTATAACTATATGGAAGACTTTTATGAGAGGGATCATGAACTGTTTCCTGACAGAGTAATATTGGGCTCCGAGAATTTTCCTAAAGAGATTGGTTTCAGATGGCCTCTTGTGGAAAAGCATCCCTATGTCATCGGAGATTTTACTTGGACGGCATGGGACTATATAGGAGAAGCAGGGCTTGGAAAATCGGTATATTTAGATCCTGATGATCCTTTCTTAAAAAAAGGTCCGTATGCTCTGATGCCTCAGGAGTCATCGCCGTTTCCCTGGAGAACTGCGAACGAT
>JAGDCK010000008.1 GCA_017958585.1 Lachnospiraceae bacterium | reverse complement strand
CCGACGAAGTCCGCAGAAAGCCACTCATTGAGTTTATTGATGAGAATCTTACGAACAAATAGACAAAAAAGAAGTTAGATCAGGTGTTACGGAAAATGGGGCGGCGATAGATTTGGTTAGGACGAAAGAGGAAATTTATGATCATCAATACAGGACAAAGAACCGATATCCCGGCTTTTTATGCCGAGTGGTTTGCAGGCAGAATAAAAGAAGGGTTCGTATGTGTACGAAATCCATACAATCCAAATCAGGTCAGCAGGTATGTTTTGGATCCGAGCGTGGTGGATGCGATAGGCTTTTGCACAAAGAATCCCGCGCCCATGTTTCAATATATGGATTTAATAAAAGACTTCGGTCAGTACTGGTATGTGACACTGACTTCATACGGACGGGATATCGAGCCCAATGTCCCGGACAAGCATCGTCTGATAGAGGATTTTAAGACTTTATCAGGCTTTGTGGGTGTAGATTCCATAGGCTGGAGATACGATCCCATTTTTTTATCAGACAGATATACTGCAGATTACCATTTGCGGGCATTCAGGCAGATCGCGGAAAGTTTAAAGGGTTATACAAAGACTGTGGTCATCAGTTTTATCGATCTGTATCCAAAGGTGAGAAAGAATTTCCCTGAGGCAAGAGAGGTATCAAAGTCAGACAGGTTAATGCTTGGGAAAGAGATCATAAAGATCGCATCCGAATGCGGAATGATCGTAAAGCCCTGTGCGGAAGGTGATGAACTCAGTGAATATGGAGCAGACTGCAGTGGATGTATGAAGATAAGCGATTACGAAAAAGCCATAGGAAAGAGGCTTATCGTACCCAAAAAGAAAGGCGCAAGGGCAGAGTGCGCATGTTACCTCTCATGTGATATAGGAGCTTATAACACCTGCAGGCACTTTTGTAAATATTGCTATGCAAATGCAGAACCTGCTATGGTGGCAGCTCACAGCAAAGCCCACGATCCATCTTCCCCATTTATAATCGGGAATTATATGGAGGGAGATAAGATACATGACGCGGATCAAAGATCCTGGGTTGATCCTCAGGAAAGACTGTTTTAATGCATTATAAATGCGAATAAAAAAAGACTGACAAGCCCGGCCGCAGGAAGCAGCTACGCCTGTCAGTCTTTATGTTTTCTATGAAAATACTGTTTACCGGTATCTGAATCTTAAATGAAAGTGATCAATTATCACCAAGAGATTCTTTCATCTGTTTGTATTCCTCATAGCTCATGGATTTTGCCTCTCCACAGCAAGGGCAGAGGATCATTCTCCTCTTTGTCAAGATCAGGAAAGGAATATAAAACAGTGTAAATGACAGCTTTTCTCTTGCGAGAGCCTGCTCAACCGTATGGTGGCAGTTTTCACACTTTCTTACTCCTATTTTTTTATCTATTTTAAGTTTTGTTCTGGTTCCGTATATGATTATCATTTAACCGATCCCCCTATGCAATCAAATTTCCTTCGTTAAGTAAGCAGCGTTTGATCAATGTATTAAGCGCTTCATCAAAGTCATCTTTTTCGTAATCTCTGCTTACCTTGGCGGTGTAGAGTTTTTTGTTTTCTCTGGTTTCAACAACTATGCCTTTTTGTTCGTAATCATATTTGTTAAAAAACATGTTACCGGAGTAAACATTTACTATGTCGGCAATGGGTACTATGCAGATGGACTTTTTAAAATCCCCGTAATAGCAATAATAATTATTGGTGATCACAGCTTTAAGCTTAGGGAAGTTAATTGTGGAAGTGCTTTTTGCTTCACTCATGAATGCTTCGAGATAAGTGCTTCCGATTCCGTTTGCCAAAGCAGTATTTACCAAGTTCCTTTTCTTATCTGTGTCCAGATTAAATACTTTCTCGTATGTTAACATTTCGAACTCCTTATTGTAAAAATATTTGCGCCATGCGCAAAACCTTGTTAAGAATATCACAGTCTCAGTTAGGGTTCAACCGTTTATATGGTTTAAACAATAAAAAGTCTCTAATCCCTAAAAAACTCAGCCAGCTCTTCCGCAGTATTTGCAAAAACCGTGACGCCGTTTTGTTGCAAAAAGTCCCTGTCTCTGAAACCCCAAAGAACATTTACGGACTTAAGGCCTGCATTTACGGCAGTCTGATAGTCTACCTCAGAGTCTCCGATGTAGAGGACGGAGTTTTTTTCTGCTTCACCGATCCCCATCTCGGACAAAGCAAGGTTGATGAGATCGGAATAGGGTTTAACCTTAAGGCCTTCCCGTGCACCCACTGCCACGTCAAACAGACCGGGGAAGTGAACCTCGCACAGATCCTTTACGGTGGCATCGCCTTTATTTGACACAACGGCCAGCTTGACTCCTGCATTCTTTAATCTTTTTAACAAGTCAACGATCCCATCATAGGGTTTTGTCTTTATGGCACTGTGCGCTCTGTAATAAGGAACATAAGCGTCATGAACTTTTTTTATCACATCGGCGGGAGTGCCCGCGGGCAGCGCGCGCTCTATCAGTTTCTTGCTGCCGTTTCCCACAAAACGGCGGATATCTGAAATGCTGTGGGTAGGAAATCCAAACATTTCGCAAATAGTATTGACGGAATCCGTCAGATCCTCCAGTGTATTAAGAATTGT
>JAGDCK010000071.1 GCA_017958585.1 Lachnospiraceae bacterium | reverse complement strand
CAGCGCTACTCAAGTCATTCTCCAATGTGTTTACCCCCCTATCGGATATATTTGTTGGTGTGGTCGGTTTTGCACCGTCCGAGGTGTCCATGCCTCATCGACAAAGCAGGCCGGATGCAGCTTATTCCTATGATGGAGCAAGATAACAGTACCAATATTGACTTTTTTAATCGAGTGAAGAATAATGTATATGCAAAGGAGGGTGGTCTTAATGGCACAGAAAACCTACGACGAAGTGGATTATCGGTTGATGGAGATGTTTCATTTAACACCGGAGAAGGTGGAAGAGATTCTGTCGGACCCGGAGGAACAAGCATTTATACAGGGTTGCAGGGAGAGAGGGGAGAGAGACCCGGAGATAGCGAGTTTTATAATGTGTTGGTAGTTCCAAAACCGACCAGAGGAGGATACCATGGCTACACAAATAAATCAAACGACGTTCAAACCGGAGCAAATTCCACAGTTATCGAAAACAACGGAAACACAGATCTCAACTTCAACTGGAAGGAAAACCCAGGAGGATTTGGGGGAGGAAGCGTTCTGGAAACGGATGGCATATCTGGAGGAACACCCGGAGGCGAATTACCTGCGCTGATAAAATGCGAAGAGTATTTTGAAACCGGGTTACTCACATTTTTGGTGTACTATTACAGCGTTTGTCTGCAAATGTGTGAAAAAGACTGTAACCGAAAAAAACGAAAATTGATCTTTACAGTTTTTTGCAAGAAACTACAAAAAAGACTGTAAGCCAAAATCCATCTTTACAGTTTAATTTTATAAAAGTGCAAAAAGACCGTAATGACAAAATTGCGCATACAGTATTTTAAAGGGAAATCCGGAAAAAGACTGTAATGAAATGGCAATATCACAAAACCAAAAAATAATTTTACAGTTATTATTCAGGAAACTCAAAATAAACTGTAAGCCCGAATTTTGGCTTACAGTTTTTTTTTATAAATGATCAAAAAAACTGTGATGATGCGGTAATGACGAAAAACAAATGGCTAGAAAGAGTGAAAAGCCAGAATGCGGTCACGGAAAATGGAAGGTTGATTGTGACTGAAAGATAAAAAGTGAAACTAAGACGAAAAAAGCGGAATGCCGTAAGGCGTTCCGCTTTAGAATTATTAAGTGTATGTGTCGAATAAAACGAAGATGATCCTATAAATATTCGTTCTCGGCTTTCTTCATCATGAATCGAACCTGGAAATTGTTCTCTTCGCAGACTTTGTTGATGATCTCTTCGGCAATATCCTTTGAGTTGTCATTAATGCAGAGTGTACAGAAACATTTTCTGCGACTGAAGAATTTCTTCTTGGGCCATTTGAGAAAATAGGAGATCCTGTTCTTTAAGAGGGCCTTTTCTATGGCTGTCTTGCTTTCCTCAGTGTAGATATCGCAAAGTTCAATCTCGTTATTTACTTTAAGCGCTGTATACAATGGTTGCATCTTGTAAAAAACCTCACATATAAATGTTAAATCCGTCGAGTGCTGCTATCACCAAATAAGTCGACTTTATTCTTCGTAAAAAGGTCGAGGTATTTGGTGATAGCAACACAGGTATTATAGCACAAGACAAATAAAATGCCAACAAAAGGCTTTGACTTTTAATATGCTTTGATGCATTATAAAGTTAAGAAAAACTTAGCGGGAGGTGCATATTATGGCTACATTTGAAGAACTGAAAACGCTGATTTTGGGTAAAGGAAAACTTGCTGCGGACAAGGCGAAAGAAACCGCGGAAATGGTCAATTTGAAGGCAAAAATTGCCGCAAACAAAGAGAGCATGAAAAAGTTCTATGTTGAGATCGGAAAGAAGTATTTTGAAGCACACAAGGCAGATCTTCTCAGCGATTATTCAGAGGAAATGTCAAAGTTAAAAGAGTTCGAGGAGAAAAATGCCGAACTCGAGAAAAAACTTGAGGATCTGAAGGGCTAAGAATAAATCAGAGTATAAAGGGTTGTCGTACTTTTGTACGGCAACCCTTTCTGCTATTTAAAATTCTAAACTAACCAATCCCATCACCTGATTTACTGGCCCTGGTCGCCTTCTGCAGGCTGACCGGAGAGCATAGCGTTGTATCTTGCATATTCTGCATCGATGGTGGCCTGATTTGCGGGATCAGCCAGGAAGTCTGCTGTATGGTGGCAGTAGTTTGTCACTAAAGGCTGGTAAGCCATGGAAACTGTTCCATCCTCATTTAACAGGATGTTTCCGGCTCCGTCGGTGTTGTATACGTAAGAACCGGGAACTGTTGCTGCATTTTCTACGAGAGGAAGCTCCACATATCCATAGGACTTGAAAGGACACTCGGGTGTTGCGATAAGTCCGTCCAAAGCACATATATCTCCGACATAGTGTATATCACAGAATTCCGTAGGCTCGGTGCCTGCTTCGAATATCTCTGTCTTTAAGCAACCGTCGCAGTATCCCTCCACAGGAAGCTTTCCGGACTTGGAACAGATCGTAACCTGTACCAGACCTTCGGGAACGTCAAATCCGGGATTGGGTAATCCTTCGTGAATCTGACTCATAACGATCCTGAAGAGGTTCTTTGAGATGTTTGCCTCTGTGTCATTCATCTCTACATTGTTATCATATCCTGTCCATACAGAGCAGGTGTAGTACGGAGTAAATCCTGCAAACCATACATCCTTTTCCTTTGTGGAAGTACCGGTCTTACCTGCGATGGCCATTCCGGGGAATGAAGCCCTGGTACCTGTACCTGAGGTTACAACATCGGTCATAGCGGAGGTCATAAGGTATGCGGTGGTGGCTTTTAGCACCTGGTGTGACTCAGGCTCTGTATTGTCTAAGATCACTAATCCGTCACTGTCCAAAACTCTGGTGTAGAGCTTTGGCTCCACGTAGATTCCGTGGTTTGCTATAGCAGCGTAAGCGGCATTAAGTTCGTAGGGTGTAACACCCTTTGTGAGTCCGCCGAGAGCTATTGTCTGATTGATATCGCTGAAGACCTGTCCGTTAATGAGTTCATTTTCAATCAGAGTGGTAAAACCGAATTTCAACAGATATTCGTAACCAAGCTCCGGAGTGATCACGGTCTGGTTCTTTACAGCGATGATATTCATGGAATCTTTGATGGCTGTACGGATGGAATTGATCCCTCTGTATCCTGTTCTGTACCAGTTGCTTACTGCTCGTCCGCCGTCGTAGTTAAACGGAGCATCGTTGTAAACCGTGGCAAGTGTTGCAAGGCCTGTATCCACTGCGGGAGCAAATGAAGCCAGAACCTTGAAGGTTGAACCCGGTGAACGGGTTGCACTGGTGGCACGGTTAAGTGTTCTTCTTCCAAGCTTTGTTCCGCGGCCTCCCACGATGGCTACCACATATCCGGTGGACTGGTCCTCGATGACCATAGCGGACTGGGGCTGGGGAGTGTAGGTAAAGGTCTCTTCATATTTATCTTCGCTCTCAGTGATTCCGAGGTCGTTGAACATGGCGGATCTGTATACCGCAATGGCCTCGTCACCGTCCTCCTGGGAGTTGAATATCAGATTAAATTTCTTGTTGACATTCTGGTTGAACCAGGTGGTCATGTTTTCCTTACTGAAGTTGTGGGCCTCGCCGTTGTCGTCATAGATTGTGAGGGCATAGGTGAGATACCATTTTACGTTTTCGGGGAAGTTTTCCTCGTTTGCAAAAGCTTCATCAGCAATGGCCTGGATCGCAGGGTCCTGTGTGGATTCGATCCTGAGACCTCCGGAAATAAGAGCCTTCTGAGCTGCACTTTCGGAATATCCCGCAACTTCTATGAGGTCATTGTAAACCTGCTCATATACCGCATCGGAGAAATAGCTTCCGTTTGTGGCACTTGAAGTCTTGTAACTGATATCGTGGAGTCCGATTCTGTCATATACATCTTCCGTATCCGCGATGGCCTCGTCGTACTGAGCCTGAGTAATGAATTCAAGCTCTTTCATCTTGTCGAGACAGTTCTTTCTACGCTTTACATTCTCCTCGGGATGGGAGATGGGAGTGTACTTGGAAGGATTCTGGGTGATGGAGGCAATGACTGCACATTCGGAGATGGTGAGCTCACTGCAGCTCTTTCCGAAATAACGCTGCGCGGCCTGCTCGACACCGAGGGTGTTCTGGCCAAGGTTAATGGCGTTCATATAATTGATGAGGATCTCTTCCTTTGAAGCCTTCTTTGTAACTTCCAGAGCCAGGTACTGTTCCTGGATCTTTCTCTTTATCTTTTTGATACGGTTGTCACCCTCGGAAGTCCAGTCTGTAAAGACGGTGTTCTTTAAAAGCTGCTGGGTTATGGTACTTGCTCCCTGGGCCTCACGTCCCTTTGTGTGGATGAACTGATATCCCGCACGGACGATGGATTTGAAATCGATACCGTTGTGTTCAAAGAAACGCTCATCCTCGATAGCTACGAAGGCATATCCAAGGTATACCGGAACTTCCTCCCAGCTGACCTCGATACGGTTTGAGTTTGAACCGACATACTGGTCGATCTCGTTTCCCTGATTGTCATACACGATGGTGGCTTCACCGGAGGCAACGATGGATGAAACGGGAACGTTCGGTGCATTTACCAAGATTCCCTTAAAGAGTCCAAGGCCTCCTGCCAGGGCACAGACCCCGACGCCGATTATTGCTATAGCGAGAACAGAAATTATGAAAAGAAGTATTTTTCTGCCCCACTTGACTGATGTAGAATTTAAGGAGTGCATTTTGTTTTTGACTCCCTTTTTACCGTAGTTCATTGAATCTCCATTCCTAAACGTCATACGTTTACCAAATTACATTTGGAGTAATTATACCAAAATCAAATATATAAATAAAGTTTTTATTGTAAATGTAAATGAATCTTAAGATTTATTTCACATTTAAAAACATATATGTTACGATACCTTTGAAAACAAAGAGCGGAGCTGTTTTATGGCGGAAAATAAAGACATTTACACTGTCCTCTTAGAGGGCGGGCAGGGCGAGAT
The DNA here is from genome assembly GCA_017958585.1 of Lachnospiraceae bacterium. Lineage (GTDB taxonomy): Bacteria > Bacillota > Clostridia > Lachnospirales > Lachnospiraceae > RGIG10340. The sequence continues at coordinate 4,080 of JAGDCK010000071.1, read as the reverse complement.
CGAAGAAAAAAAATCCAGGTTCATAGCAAATATAAAGCCTGTTTCCACCGAGGAGGAGGCCGCTTTATTTATTGCGGAGATGAAAAAGAAATACTGGGATGCAAGGCATAATTGCTCTGCATTTATCATAGGTAGAAACAATGAGCTCTCAAGGTGCAGTGACGACGGCGAGCCAAGCGGCACTGCGGGGCGCCCAATGCTGGAGGTGTTAACGGGAAGCAGCATTCACAACATCTGCGTGGTGGTGACCAGGTATTTCGGAGGAACGCTCCTGGGCACAGGGGGGCTTGTGAGAGCCTACAGTCAGGCGGTAAAGGAAGGCTTAAAAAACTGTGTCACCGGAAAGATCGTGACCGGATATGAGTTTGAGATAACCGCGGATTACTCCGACATAAGCAAGGTTTTGTTTGCCTTAGAAAAGGCGGACATCACTCCCGAAAATTCAGTGTATGCGGACAACGTAAAACTGACCGTAAAGGTCGCCGAGGGAGCCTGCGAGAGCCTTATGAAAAATATCACGGAGGCCACGGGCGCCAGGGTAAAATTTAGTGAAAAAAAACTTTGTTCTTTCATTGACAAAGACGTATCCCAAACGTAAAATGACACTGTACTAATTGTTTAAATTATTTGATATTTGCAAAAATACTTTGCAGATCGAAAGGTGGTGGTTTTTTATGAAGAGTCGAAAACAGAATTCTGAAAATCCTCTCCCCGTTCACATATGGGGCTATAAAAAATCATCAAAGGAGATTTGCAATGGAAGATATCAAGGAAATTGAGGAGATCGTAGAACTCCTCACCACAAAGCAATACACCACCCTTCGTCAGTACCTCAGTGAACTTAACGAAGCCGATATCGCGGTTTTGATGGAGGAGATGGAAGATGAGAACATGTTGAAGGTTTTCAGAATTCTGCCAAAGGATCTGGCGGCGGATGTGTTCTCATATCTGGATGTGGACAGTCAGCAGTTCATCATTAACTCCCTGTCAGATAAGGATGCTGCAGGCATCATCGACAATCTGATGGCGGATGATGCGGTTGATCTCTTGGAAGAGATGCCCGAAAATGTGGTAAAAAAACTTCTCGCTCTGGCAACACCTGAGACCAGAAGAGATATTAACCACCTGCTCAGATACCCGGAGGATTCCGCCGGAAGTATCATGACGGTGGAGTATGTAGACCTAAAGGAAAACCTGACGGTGGATCAGGCAATCGAGAGGATCAGGGACAAGGGCCTTGACTCCGAGACCATTAACATATGTTACGTTCTCGACAGGCAGAGAAAACTTGTGGGAACGGTGGCTTTGAGATACCTCCTCCTTAGTAAAGGCGATGATGTGATCGGTGACATCATGCATGAGAATGTCATTTCCGTAAACACCCTCATGGACCAGGAGGAAGTTGCAAACCAGTTCAAAAAATACGACTTTACGGCAATGCCCGTTGTGGACAATGAAAACCGCCTCGTGGGTATCATCACGGTCGATGATATCGTGGATATCATGGAAGAAGAGACCACAGAGGATATGGAAAAGATGGCCGCTATCATGCCCAGTGACAAGCCATATATGAGGACCGGAGTCTTTGAGACTTATAAAAAGAGGATCCCCTGGCTGTTACTTCTCATGGTTTCCGCTACTTTTACGGGAGCGATCATCACTTCCTTTGAGTCAGCCTTAAGCGTTTACGCATCGCTTACCGCATTCATCCCGATGCTCATGGACACGGGCGGAAATGCAGGCGGACAGGCTTCAGTGTCAGTAATTCGTAGCCTTTCCCTGGGAGAGATCGAGTACAGAGATATCTTCAAGGTTGTCTGGAAGGAGATAAGAGTTGCGGTATTCTGTGGAATGTCACTTGCTGCAGCAAACTTTGTAAAGCTTATGCTCCTTGACAGAGTTGGATTTACGGTTGCTCTTATCGTATGCCTTACACTTGTATGTGCAGTGCTTTTGGCAATGCTTGTGGGATGTATGCTTCCCATCGGTGCAAAGAGGCTGGGATTTGACCCTGCAGTTATGGCGAGCCCCTTTATCACCACCATTGTGGATGCACTTTCACTGCTTGTTTACTTCAGAGTCGCATCTGTATTCCTACATTTTTGAACAAAAAATGTGTTGAAAGTATGGTTTTTTGAACAAAAATTAGAAAATATTAAATATCAACCGCGAAAATGCTATTCTGTGACACTTTTGTGACGCATTGATGGTTATACTGATTTCAGTCGATAAGTTTTAAATGAAAAAAGTTAGAACTACGGCGGATTTTCTTGTGAATTATGCGGGAGATATTTATTTGAACCTGACGCGGAGGGGCGTCAGGTTCTTTTTTGCACTTTTTGGCACGATGTTAAAATAAATCAATTGATATATTTTTATCATAATTGACATATTTTTATCAGGATGTATTTTTTTTAATACTTTGAAAAAAACGGTTTTCAAGCGGTTTTTTATTTGTTAGAATCACCACATAATTAAGGAATGGATTGTATAAAACCAGTAAACAGGCCTTGAAAGGATATGGATTATTTTATGAAATTTGCGTTTAAAGGTATTGTGGACAAGAGCAAAGAAGTTAACGGAAGAGTGACACTCCCTTTTAATGTGTGGGAGGTCAGCAGACATCGCGATAACATCAATGCACTTATGAGTATAGACGGCAGCGAGATGATGGATTGCGTTCTTTACCCTTTGGAGAAGGGAAAGTATGAGATTGATGTGACTCATTTTGACAAGGAAGTGCCTGACGGAGAGCATGAGTTTGTGCTCAGGATCCCCGCATCCCTTCCCAGACTTGAGAAGCCCGCAAAGTATGATTTCGAGCATCCCATCAGAAAGATCGACAAAGTGGATATCATCATCCAGCCCGAGGACGGCCTCTGCGGACAGACCTGCGTGGCAATGCTTGCAGGTGTTACCATTCAGGATGTAATGGATGAGATGCAGTGCCGCGAGTGGCAGGCTACCATGAGCATGATCGTTTCCACATTAAATCACTACGGAATCAAGCATGCCGACACAATTTATTTTACCGGCGGAGCCGATGTGGATATTCCCAAGTGCGCAGTGCTCATGGAGAAGATGGGCAGATTTTCACATTATCTTGTGGCATTTGACGGTAAATTCTATGATCCCAATCTGGGTGTCATGGATTCATATGACACTTCAAAACTTGTGGGATATCTTGAGGTTGAGTGTTAAGAGGATTCCCCCTTTTAATCGCATAAGAATCGAGGAAATGTATGGCTCTTACGGGTCATACATTTTTTCATTAAAAAAGTATAAAAAAGGTTTATTCTGAAAAAAATGTGTTATAATTGCCCTTGGAATTCGAAATAAGGACATATTTCGGATAGTTATTTATTGAAGGAGGAATCAAAAATGAATTTAGTACCTTTAGGAGACAGAGTGGTCCTCAAGCAGTTAAAGGAAGAAGAGACTACACAGTCAGGAATCGTTCTTCCCGGACAGAACAAGGAAAAGCCTCAGCAGGGTGAGGTTGTGGCAGTCGGCCCCGGCGGAATGGTTGACGGCAAGGAAGTTGCTATGGCAGTAAAGGTTGGCGATCAGGTAATCTTTTCAAAATATTCCGGAAACGAAGTAAAGCTTGGAGAAAATGAGGAGTATATCATCGTAAGACAGAACGATATCCTCGCCATCGTAAAATAATACGTGTTTTTGGTAGGTGAATTTACCTAAATATATAAGGAAAGGTTGGTCATTAAAATGGCAAAAGAGATTAAATACGGTGCTGACGCTCGTGCGGCACTTGAGACAGGCGTGAACAAACTCGCCAATACAGTCAGAGTAACACTTGGACCCAACGGAAGAAATGTAGTTTTGGACAAGTCCTACGGTGCTCCCCTTAGCACAAACGACGGTGTAACCATCGCAAAGGAGATCGAGCTTGAGGATGCTTTTGAAAACATGGGCGCTCAGCTTGTAAAAGAAGTTGCAACAAAGACAAACGATGTTGCAGGTGACGGAACCACAACAGCTACAGTTCTTGCACAGGCTATGATCAATGCCGGCATGAAGAACCTCGCTGCAGGCGCTAATCCCATCGTACTCAGAAAGGGT
>JAGDCK010000070.1 GCA_017958585.1 Lachnospiraceae bacterium | reverse complement strand
TGTTTGCATCAAAAGAAGCATTGACACCTGCACCTTTTACTTTTTCAAGTACATCCGCAATGGTATCTGTGGATGAAACGGATACATTTGTCACTTTTCCGTCATTTCCCGTAATGGTAAATGATCCGCCCTCTGCGCCAAGATCTGCCATGGTAGAAAGCGCAGTAAGCTTACCGCCGTTTTTATCCGCGATCTCAGCACCGGTAAGGTATCCTGTCTTTGCCAGTTTGTTGACTGTCATTGACTGAACGGAGTTTACCGCCTTGTCTCCAGTGAGGACGCTGACGCAATTACTGTTTGAGACAGTTGTTGTCTTCTTTAAATATGCTGAAGTAAATCTCATGTTTGAGACATACTTGGTCTGGAGACTTTTTAATGATGTATTTAATTCGTACCAGATGTCCTGGATCCACGACACCTTTGGCTTGGATTTCTCTACATTATCGCTCTTGATATGCGTTGCAGCGACGAGTTCCTCGATCATGCTCTGGGTGTCCATTCCGGAAATCATTCCGGTTACTCTTGTAGCCATAAGCAGAGCCTCCTATCGTTTCTCATCCACCAAGATTCCTGCCATCTCCCAAACTCTTGAGATCATGTCAAGGGTCTTCTCAGGTGGAAGTTCCTTTAATACCTTTTTGGTCTGTCTGTCGATGATCTTGATGGTAACTCTGTTGGTTCCTTCATGGATTCCGTAAACGCACTCGGAATCATTCATCTTCTTATTGATACTCTCAATAGCTTTCTTTAAGTTCTCACTGGTGGTGGGGAACTCACTGTTTTCGTATGAACTTTCCTGTTTTGATTTGGAATTCTCTACTACCGAAGTGGTCTCGTCCACTCTCTCCGCTGCCTGACTGTCCTTAGTGTTGGCATTGGATACCTGTGCGGGTTCAACCTTTGAATTTGATATAGCAGCAGTGTCCTGAGCCTGTAAACTCATTACTGTGCTGATGGGTTCAACTGTCATTTTTTTCACCTCCGTGTGATATACGACAATAGACATAGATGGTTTTCTATTGTGTATATCGGAAACTTTTTAGGAAACTTAACAGCAAACACCGAATTTTTTTAAAAATTTTTCAAAAAAATCCGGTGTTAAGATATCAATGTATTTATTTTGATCAGCCAAACAGATTTTTGAGCGCATCAAGACCGTCCGCAGAAGCAGAAGCCTTGTTTGCCTCCTGGATCTGAAGGTATACTTCCTTTCGATATACAGGTACGTCCTTGGGGGCAGAGATTCCGATCTTTACCTGATCGCCCTTTATATCGAGAATAGTAATCTCCACATTGTTGTTTACAACCAATGCCTCATTCTTTTTTCTGGAAAGTGCAAGCATACTATTCACCTGCCTTTCTCTTGTTTTCCTGTAAAATCTCATAGATGGGATATTTTACGGGATATTCCGTTGCATCCACAATGATCTGGCATGCTTTTCTCTCAGCCACATTGATAACAAAGGGGCCCTGGAGATTTACCGTCATTTTTGTGATGTCGGAAGGAACTGTCACTGTCACTAACACCAGCATATTGTCCGGTGTGATATTTCCCACAACCTTTAAAAGTTCATCGTCAACTTCGGGACTGTAATCGGGTTTTACCACAAGGGGATCCATTACCGGCATGGCAAAGGCCGGCTCTTCAATGGACTGTAAAAATCTGATGCCTACGCCTGTACCCTTTTCTCCATCATGGAGAAGAGTGAAATGTTTGAGATCGGGAAATCCGATGATTCCATTTTCGAAATAAATGATCTTGTCATCGTCGATTTCGATCTCTCCAAAGATCTTGGTTAAAATTTTCATACGGTACTCCTATCTGCACATCATGTGCGTCTTTATATTAAATTTAATTGCTAACTAAATGAAGTTAAGGAGCGTTGTCTGCATTATCTTGCTGGTGGCCATAAGACTTGCCTCATAGGTAAGTTCTGCCGAGCTTAACTGGATCGCAACCTCTGTTATATCCACATCTTCATTCTCGCTCTTCAATGTCTCAAATGTGGTCTTCTGGCTCTGCATTCTGGTCTGGATAAGTTCCAGCTTCTTGCTTCTGGTACCACAGTTTGTAATACAGAGATTTGCATCATCCAAAAATCCCTGGAATTTTGTGATGGCATTCTCAAACATACTCTGCACTTTATCCTTTGCAAGGGTATATGCCTTTCCTGCCGCGTCAAGCTGTGCCTGAAGTGTATCCTTGTCAGATCCTGATGCGCTTTTTAAGCTTTCCTCTATATTATTCTTTGTCTTTTCTATGTCAGCAAGGGTATTCAGCGCATTCTTCAGATCATCAACGGTTCTTCCGATCTTTGGATCAAAGCACTCATCCGCAGTGGAGTTTACTCTGATGGTCTGGTTGAATCCCACGTCATACTCGATGGCCTGCTTTGTGGGATTTACGCCCAGGTAGCTGGGGTTGTACTCAATGGTATTACCCTCGGGATCCGTGGATCTGCAATAGAAATAATGCTCCGGTCTTAAGTCTCCTGTCTCGAAATTACTCTTTCTGTAATTTACTCTGATCTGGCTCTCATCAACCGTGGTGGAAGCTTCATCGCTTGTATTTTTCAGATAGTCAAACACATTGTCTCCCAGAAGGAGTTCTCCCGTCTCAGGGATAAATACCACTGCATCCTTGTCCGCTGCCACATAAGCATAAGGATTATCATAGGTGATGGTGGGATCGTTTTTATCTGGGATTCCCGTGGCATAATCATGCATCACAACAGTTTCCCAATTTGTATTTATATCTCCCAGCTCTTCATATACGCAATTTCCATCCCCATCATACACATAATCTCCGCCGGGACCCTTACCCGGTACTTCTATGGTGGGGATGCTTGATTCATCCAGACTTCCGTAGGAAAGCTGGAATCTGTGAACAACAGTAGAAGTAACGGCCTGTTCTTTTAATCCCGTAAGGCTAGAGAAATTACTGCTGTTCCATCTAAGCAAATCGCCGGTGTCCACGTTTGTAACTTCGCTTATGTCATCGGCGCTAAGCTGCTCTGTGATATCATATGAGATACCTGTCTGATTTTCATTGAAGCTAAGTGACGTGTCGGTTCTGTATCCTGTAAAAACATATCTTCCCGCATAGTCCGCATCTCCGGTGTGGTATATCTCATCGGAAAGAGCCTGCATCTGCTCCAGAATGATCTGTCTGTCCGCAGTTGTCAGATCACCGTTTGAACCCTTTGTGGCCTGAGTGATCATGTTGGTGACTATGTCTGTAAGATTCTTTAAAGCATCCTCCGTAACCGAAAGCCAGCTCTCGGCATCGGGAATATTTTTTGAATAATATTGAGAGATCTCGGTAACGTTGTTTCTGAGTCTGAGCGCACGGATTGCAACAACCGGATCCTCGGAAGGCCGGCTGATCTTCTTCTGAGTGGACATCTGAGTTGTGAGAGTGTCCTGGTAGATCTTGTTTATATTGATATTTGTAATGCTGTTTTCCTGCATTATCTTGTTTGTTATTCTCATACAGTCGTCTCCTTCCTTACTATATTTTTATCGGATAAAAAACTTATTTACTAAACCCCTGTCTCAAGGATTAATCTGTCATATATCTCGGTGAGGGTCTGGATCATCTTTGAAGCCAGGTTGTAAGCATTCTGGAACTTCACCAGATTGACCGCTTCCTCGTCCTCATCAACACCGGAGATTGACATTCTCTGTGTGTTTATGGAAGATGAGATGTTGTTATAACTTTCATAGAAAGAGTTTGCGCTGGATGCGTTAAGGGCGATATCTGCCAGAACACACTGCAAAAACTCTGAAGCGCTTGCACCTCTGAAGGTCATCTTGTCCTTGTCTGTTGCAAGGTCGTAGAGATCTTTTAAGAGGTCGCTCTGCTCAACTCCGTCTCCCTCATCATATCTGTTTGAGAGAATGGATGAATCGTTTACCATTGCGGTAAGGACACTGATATTTGCAGAAGTGATCCTGTAATAACTGTCATCCGTGCTGGAATAGGTAACCGTGCCGCCGTTTGTGCCAAGGTCAGCTCTGTTTGTAAGTTCGAACTGCTCAGGGTCTGTCGCATGATCTGCGGTAAACATAAGTGCTCCGTGCTTTCCGTTTGAATCATATCCGGCAGTGAGAATATCATTGAATTTCTCTGTATAAGTTCTGACCCATTCATTCATCTGGGACATGTAGTATGGAATTCCCTGGTAATTGAAGCTGTATCCGATGGTTGCCTGTTTTCCCACTCTGTCATTTGTCAGATTTGATGTATTCTTTGTCGAATCGGACAGCGTAAAAGTATATGTACAGTCGGTGATATTTCCGTCAGCGTCGTATGTTGTGGCGCATTCCCATGAATCATAGTAATATTCCTTGTTTCCAAGGTTGATGATTCCGCCCTGATCCGAGAGATTGTTTTTGTTCATATCCTTCAGATACTGGCTTGTGACTTTAACGGATACGGTATCGTAATTTTTGCCTTCAATGGTCCTGCTGCCTGTCGATGTCACGGTTCCGTTAAAGAACTCGCCGTTATTTCCATCCCTCATCAGGATAAGTCCCTGGAGTTCACCCTCCATTGCGGCATTTTTCATATTAAATCTCTGGCCGTTGTTCCAGTAGATGTCATAAAGTCCGTCTATGTCAGTCTGATTTACTTTCTCGTAATTTGCTCTGGCAACACACTCCAGGGTCTTGTACTCTGTGCCGTCCACAAGAAGCTGTCCGCCGGCTATCGTAACAAGGCATCTGGTAGCTCCCGTTTCTCTGTCCGGGTTGTTGGTATCCGTAACCGCAGTCTCGGTCACATTGACATCAACTATCTCAGAAAGCTGATCAAGGAGAAGCGTTCTCTGGTCTCTAAGCTCATTTGCTGTAATTCCTGTAAGCTCGATGGTATTTATCTGCTTGTTTAATGTGGAGATCTGCGAAGCAAGGGAATTGATCTCATCAACCTTTAACTTGATCTCCTGATTTACATCGCTCTGTAAGAGCTCCATGTTGCCTGCAAGTCCGTTAAAATATTCCGTAAGGGACTCTCCGAGGCCGATAAACTGAGCCTTTGCCGATGCCGAGTTGGGATCCTTTAACAGTTCCTGAAGTCCGTTTATGATAAAGTTGTCGAAAGTCGTCTGGAATCCCGCATTGCTGCCGTCATCCTCAAAGTAGGTCTCGATCTGCTTCATATAATACTGTTTCATATTATATTCGCCGTATCTGGACTGATTGTCCCAGTATTTTTCATCATAAAAATTGTCCCTGACTCTCTCGATGGAAAGAGTCTCAACACCTGCACCTGCGCATCCGTAAGTCTGGAATGTCTGGATGGCGCTTGCGGCTCTCTGATTTACCTGCTGGCGGCTGTATCCTTCGGTCTGCACATTTGAAATATTGTTGGCAGTTGTATTGACAGCTGCATTGCTGGCAAGCAATCCTGTATATGCAATATTAAGTCCGAAAAATGTTGAAGACATAACAGTTCCTCCTTCCTACTACGCTCCCAATGTGTTCAGCAGATGCTCCATCATCTCATCGATCACATTGATATAACGGCTTGATGCGTTATATGCATTTTGGAATCTGATCATATTGGAAAGCTCCTCATCGCTGGAAACCGCAAGTACCTGGTCTCTGGCGTTTGATGTAGCCTCCACGGTTTGTTCCTGGTTATCATATATACTCTTGTAGACAGAACCTGAATTTGCGACCTGTGCCACAAGATTTGAATAATACTCCACGAAGGTTCCCATTGTCTGAACCTTGGGATTAAGGATATATTTTTCTTCTTCGAAGGCCTTTTTCAAAGCCTCAGCGGTTTTGATATCCACAGATCCGTCCTCAAGCTTAAAAGAAAGCTTTGCGGGACTCTGCATCAAAAGTGCATTGATCTGAATGTTTTCAGCGGTGTAAAGGGATTCGTTGATACCAAAATCCTCTTCTTCATATACAAAGTAGTCAACTCCGTCCGCACCTGTCACACGTCTGAATTCATCTGTGGCTTCTTTTACAAAGAGAAGTAAAGGTCTTCCGTCCTCCTCTCGCATATATCCGTATCTGTCATATGCGGTTATGTATCTGGCATTCTCCAATGTGGTTCCGTCGTTTAATGTAAGGTCTCCCTGAACCACCCCTGCGGCATCTTCAAGGATCTCGTTTACGGCTGTCACCACATTGTGGATCAGCTGATCGAACTCAGCCTGAATATTCATAAGGACCGAATCTTCGATCTCTGAATAATTTGAAATATCCGTATAATTTGCTCTGTGATCGCCCCTTGCAAGAACCATGGCTTTTAATCGGCCGATGTCGGTGTTTGCTTCGGATGAGATCTCTCTGTTAAGATTGAATACTTCCGCTCCATCGATGATATATTTTTTCTCACCGGTTTCTGTGATGGTATACTTTGCATTCTGGGGCCAGAAGGGTGTGTAGAATCCTGTGGAGGAATCCACATCAAGAGCGATCTGGTAACAGGTACTTCCCTTTATAAAGTCAACACCCTCGATCTGAACGGATACATTGCCCCACATATCCTCTACGTAGCTCATGTTGCAAAGCTCTCCGAGTTCATCCAAAATCTGATTTCTTCTGTCTCGAAGATCGTTTGCATGCTCTGTTTTTCCGGACTCAATGGTTCTGATCTGGTCGTTCAGTTCAAGGATCTCTTTTCCGTATTTATTAATTTTGTCAACCTGCTGTTTGATCTGTGCATTTAAATTGTCCTGGTATGAGGAAAGGCCTGCATAAACAGCCTTTGAACTCTCCAGAAATTCGGATGCACGCTGTACCAAAAGGGACTGGGTTACTGAATTGGAAGGGTCCTTTGCCAGTTCCTGCACAGCAGTCCAGAGGTTTGTCAGATCAGTCTCAAAAGCTTCTCCGTTAAGCTCTCCGAGCTGATATTCAACCTCTTCCATTACATTATAAGAAACCTCGTAAAAAGCGCTTCGGCCAAGTTCCTGCCTGTAGGTTTTGTCGAGGAAATAATCTCTTATCTGTTTTACATTGGAATAGCTGACGCCCAAACCGTATTGCATGTTCGATACGCCATGGAACTTTGTAGAAATGGTTACATAGGCACGATCCGACTGCTGTACCTGCTGACGGGTATAGCCTTCGGTATCAATGTTTGATAGGTTATGTGCAACTGTATTCAGTGCATTTTGTCCTGTCTGTAATCCGGATGTTCCGATGTATAAGCTTCCAAGTAATGGCATGTCGTTCACCTCAAAATACGGCGACTGCCACTACTGTTTAGCGTCGAAGCCCCCCGTGGAATACCCGTAAGTATCTCCGGAGCTGTATGCCCCTTTGTTGTAGTTAGCAGTTTCCGGCGCTGCTTTTGTAGCTTGAAGAAGGTTGAGCTCAAACTCAACCATCTCCAGCGAGTTTTTTAATAATTCTTCGTTTTGCTTGTTGACGATCTTTAAATCTCCCACAACACTCTTTAATCTGTCATGAACCTTTGCAAGTTCTTTGGCTTCCTCGGGTCTTGGGGACATCAGGCGAATCAGTTCGCTGATCGTCAGCTTATTAACATCCTTGTTAAGTACATTGGCTATATCCTTTGTGATCTCCTCACGCTGTTTATCCAGGTGGTTGATCCCGGCTACTGCCATCTGCTCATCATCCGTGATTTTTTGCAATGCGTCCAATTCTCGCTGTATGATAACAGGAGTTTTCCTGCGGGATAATGCAAGGAGCACCTCATATTCACTGATCTCTTTATTCAGTACATCTATCAGGTTCTCCATTAAACTTGCCAATTTGCATTACCTCATTTCGTCATACTTTTGGAGCAGCTTTGCCGCAAAGCTTTCGTTTGATACGGAATATGTTCCGTTATCGATCTGCGCCTTTATAGGAGCTGTCAGGCTCTCTCTGACATCAGGGGCACCTGCCAATGCTGCCTTGGCTGTCTGGATATCCTTGCCAATACTGCTGATCGACACCTTATCGGTCATCTTTACCGCATCAGTTTTGTTTGCTTTGCTCACAGCCTGAGACTGATATAGTTGCTGTACCTGAGTATAAGCTTCAATACGCATATCAGACTCCTCCTTCCTAAATAAAGCCTTAAAAAGCTTAATTTATTGTTTCTTACACTTTTTTTATCGACTTAATTTTTTAATTCTTTAGGGTTAAAAAACAAATTTCAAAATTTATTTTTGTTTTTTCTCCACATTCATTCTGTGTTCTTTATGTCGGCATAAAATCCGCATAAGTTTAGACCCGGTTTTACGGTTGTGACGGTTCCTGTATAAACCAAACGACCGGCAGGTATTACCCTGCCGGCCATTGTAAAGCTGTCTGTTTTTTGACTTACCAGTTTACATTTATGTTCTTTGTGGTCTTATTATTGTTTTCATTGACCTCACCGGGAAGTCTGTTAACATCATCAACCCAGGCTGTGACTGTGTGGCTTCCGCCGACTGCACTCCAGGTGCTTCCCTGGTTACCGCCGTTTGCCGTAAGTGTCACATATTCTCCGGGGTTAAGACCCTGATTGTATGAGTCGCACCATGTGATTACTGCCGTGCTTCCGTCGATCTGGAACTGTACTCCGATGGTGGTTCCCGCAGGGATCGCGGTATCGCCTGCATTTACAACTCTTGCCGAAAATCTTACTGCATTGGAATTGTAAATATTCTCGGGGCTGTAATAAATATCAGTCACATAGAGATCATATCCGCCGTTTACGGGAGTGTAATCAAGGTTAGATCCGTTTCCTGTATTTCCGCTGTTACCTGAGTTACCACTGTTTCCTGTATTGGATGAAGCGCTTACGGTAAACTGACTTGTGGTGTAATTATTGTTCTCGTTTACTTCACCGGGAAGTCTGTTTACATCGTCAACCCAGGCTGTAACCGTATGGCTTCCCTCTGTTGCGGTCCATGTATTTCCTGCATTTCCGCCATTTGCCACAAGTGTTACATATGCTCCTGGAGCAAGGCCCTGATTGTAGGAATCACACCATGTGATCACTGAGGTGTTGCCGTCAACCTGGAACTGCACTCCGATGGTGGTTCCCGCAGGTATTGCTCTGTCTCCTGCATTTACTACGACTGCCTTAAAGGTTGTGCTGTCTCCTGTCGCCACCTGATCGGCAACTGTTCCCACACTTGTTACAAAGAGATCGTATCCGCCGCTTACAGGTGTGTAATCAAGGTCAGATCCGCCTTCGTTACCGCCATTTCCCTGTTCGCCGCCGTTTCCTTCATTTCCTGAGCCGCCTTCGTTACCTTCATTGCCGGTACCGCCCTGGCCTCCTTCGTTGCCTGAACCGCCTTCATTTCCGGTACTTCCCTGATTGTTTGAAGGATCCCAGTCTGAAGGTTCAGTATAAATGTTATTTAAATTTGTAAGATTGTCACATCCATCAGGATTTTCAAAGAATACCACTCCGCCGTCAGGAACTGAGATTGAAATGGTTTTTGTATTATTGTTTTCGTTTACTTCACCGGGAAGTCTGTTCACATCGTCAACCCATGCCATCACTGTATGGCTTCCCTCGGTTGCTTTCCATTTGTTGCCGTTTGTACCGCCGTTTGCAGTGATATTTACGCTGCTTCCGGCAGCAAGGCCGCCGTTATATGAATCTCCCCATGTGATAGCCGATGTATTTCCGTCAACCTGGAACTGCACTCCGATGGTGGTTCCCGCAGGGATTGCTCTGTCTCCTGCATTTGTGACCGTTGCCGTAAATGTAAGATCCTCACCTGTTGCAATGGTATCTTTTCCATAGCTTACATCTGTCACTATAAGGTCATATCCGCCGCTTACAGGTGTAAAGCCTGTTGTTCCGTCTCCGATTGCTACATTTATCTTCTTTGACCCGGTATTGTTGTTTTCATTTGATTCCTTGGGAAGTCTGTTCTGGAAATCAACTTCGGCAAGTATCGTATGTCCGCCCTTTGTCGCCGTCCATGTTGCGGAAGGTGAAAGCGCTATTGTCTCGCCGGCATTAAGTCCGTCCTTGAAGCTTACATTTGTATAGCTTCCCTTGCCGTCCACAGTGATCTTCAAACCAACTGTAACACCTGCAGGGATATTAACATTTGAATCATTTCTCACCGCTGCGGTAAATGAAACTTTCTCGCCGGATGTAAGAGCTGTGCTTCCACTCTCGTCTGCCCAGGCAAGGCCAACCACCTTCAGGTCGTAGCCTTCAACTCCCTCGAGAAGATCTATCACACCGCCACCCTGCGGAGTGTTGTCAGGTGTGGGATATGAAGGTACAACATAGGCTGTGCCCTCATCATAGATCGTCACGTTGTTTGCATTTATTGATGTTCCCCCTGTGAGGAAGTAAGGAGTATTCTCTCCCTTGTAAGCCACATTTGCGATCTCAAGACCGTTGTAACGCTCTGTTCCGGATCCCGATCTGATGGCTGCACCGTTGTGGTAAACGGATGAGTAATTAGCACGCTGACCGTCAACGCCGGCGCCAAAGATCTTTGTATTGTTGAACACGATTCCCGAGCTTGAGTTATCCAAAACTCTGATTCCTTCATGAACCGCATCGTATATCTGTGTGTTGTTAAAGGTTACATTTGCCACAGACTGTTTGATATCAACCGCACCAAGCTCCTCGTTCCATGAATCCGAACTTGTTCCGCAGCGAACCAGAATGTTATTGTCAAATGTAATGCCTGAATTGTTCGAGAACTTGTATCCGTCGAATGTGGTGTTCAGATGGATACCTGCAGCCATGAACATATCGATCAGATAGTTATTGTAAATATGATGTCCGCTTCCTCCGTAGATTGCGATTCCGCCTGCTCTCCAGATAAACTCGATGGTGTTGTAGCAGAATACATTGTTTACCTCGTCCTTTGCATTTCCATATGTGTTGTTCCACATTGCGAGGCCGTCGTCACCGTTATTTCTGATATTACAGTTATATACGGTGGCATTTGATGTACCCTGGCAGAAGTTCACACCGTCTGCAAGGTTGTTTCTGATACGGCAGTTAACGATCTTTAATCCGTCTGAGTAATCCATCCTGCCGTTGTAGTCACCAAGCCAGAAACCGCACTCAAAATGCTCTTCCCAGATATCATGGATAACCGAGCCGTCCGTGTAAACATCCATGAAGCATTTGTAGATCGCCTGCTGGTTGTAACGGCTTCTTAAGTTGGAATTGATATACATATTACAGAACTCGATATTTTTGCAATATCCGTCAAGACTTCCGCTTGTCTGCCATCCACCACTGATACCGCCGCTGTCCGCATTGGGATTTGTAAACAGGATATTGGTATACCACATTCCTGCACCGGTGATCTTCATATCGGATCCGTACAGACGCCATGTCTGATTGATGTGGAAAGTTCCAGCAGGGATATACACATCCATGCCGTTTGCATCCGCATAAGCAATGGCGGAATAGATCGCAGAATAATCATCCGTTCCATCGTCAGGTGTTGCGCCAAAATCCTCTACATTTACTGAGTTTGCAGGCTGATCGATGGGATCTGCCACCTCCTCAACCTCGATAAAATCAACGCCCACTTCCGGGCCGCCCTTACTCTGGATCTGTATGGTATCTCCTCTTTTAAGAGATGTGTTTAACAAAAAGTGAACTTCATCAAAGGCAAAGCAGGGTGCTCCGCCGTCATTTGTATCACTTGGATTTCCCTGAGCAAAATACTGCCACATGTAATAGGAAGTCAGATCCACAGTCTTTACCTTGCTTCCGTTTACATAGACGTCTACCGAGCTGTTGATTCCGTATCCGTCAGCCGAGTCGGGAAGTGTAAACCTGAGTGTCACACCTGCTCCTGTTGTCGACATTGTCCACTGTGCATATGCTCCGTTTCCGGGAAGACGCACATAGGACTGTTCCGAAGCCTGACTTGCAATATTCATCTCATCCCAATCGGTCGAAACTTTTAATGCCGCGCCCCCTCCTATCGACGCCTGTGTGGAATCATACCTTGTATAGGGCACTGTTGCACCTATGATACCGTTTGCGTTTGCTCCGGGAATGGCAAAATAATCTGCCGTACCCATTGCCTGTGCTCTGATGGGACCTGTGATCCCAAGTGGCTGCAGCATCATACTCGCTGCCAGAGCTATAGCCATGATCTTACCGAATTTTCTTCTCATCCTGGTAACCCCTTTCTACTTAAACAGTGATTTTCCGTTTAACGATAAACCTTTTATAACCCAATACATTTTTCTCGCAAACCTATGTAATACCCCCTGTTTCACACAGGTATAATTTTCCACCCACAGGGTAAATATGCCGTTTTTCGTTTAACGTTAAACTAATCATAACACCCAAATATTCCTTTTTCAAGGGCTCTGAAATGTACAGAATCCACAAATTTTTAATACTCGATTTGTGGCAAATCAATGTAAAAAGGTTTTTATTGTGATTCCCTGCCATTCCGCTTTTTTGATCCGGTTATAGATCCTTTATCAAAATTATTGAAAATATGTTCGATGTTTTGGTCAATATGTCAATTTACTTTCCAAACATTTGTTCGTATAATAACTTTTACCAAATGACATGATTTTAAAGAGTTTTGAAATCGATCTTAAAAGTTTCGGAAAGGAGTAGCCATGCATGCCATAATATCTCATTCCACATTTGATTATGATGCAAATTCCACGGTATCGGTCATTGTATCTTTCGACACTGACGGTCATATTGCGCCCATTTATATCCGCATCGGGGAGAGTTCCTGCAAGGTCAACTCCTTCTGGATCAGTCAGAAGTTCAGGAATGTCCTGGACTATCATTGCAATGTCATCGACGACGGTGTCTTAAAGCCCATCGTCCTGAGCTACCACAAATCCGAAGATGTCTGGACCATCCCCAAATCCTCTCCCGCATAAATTGATGTGCCCCCTCGGGGTCTCACCCGGGGCAACCGATTTGCTGACCTTATGACCCAAATCGGTCACCCCGGATAAGTCCCCTTACTTTTTTCCAGCTGCAAGCGTTAAGCTTATTGCGCCATTTCAAACATGTAAGTGCCTCTGCTCGGTTGGTTATTTTCGTTCCTAAGTTTACGAAAATGACTGACCGAGTGGGGGCACGGTTTCACTGAAACTAAGTGAGGGTGCGGGGACGGGTGGGTATTTTCGTTCAAAAGTCCACGAAAATAGCTACCCGTCCCTAAAGCCGTACCATTCACTTCCTGCACTCCCCGGGGCCTCACCCGGGGCAACCGATTTGCTAACCTTATGACCCAAATCGGTCACCCCGGATAAGTCCCCTTACTTTTTTCCAGCAGCAAAAAGCCCTCCGACGAAAGCCGGAGGGCGATAGATCAATATATTGAGTTGATTGGATTTGGGGTTTAGAGCTTGTACTGTGCTACCTTCTCTTTTAAGGCAGCGGCCTGGGCCTTGACCTCGGTACTGCCCTCTGCGATCTCCTGGATCATTGCAAGCACTTCCTGGATTGCCGCATTGGTTTCCTCGGTGGAAGCTGCATTCTCCTGAGCTGAAGCAGAAAGATTGCTCATGGCCTCGGTTACATTCTTGCAGTTCTTTGCCATTGCCTTACTGATGTCGCCAAGACCTCTGATCTCATCATCGATGATGTCAAGACTGTTGGTGATGGCTGTATAGGTGCTCTGAGTCTCCTCAACGCCCTTAACCTGCTTCTCCACTGCTTCCTTGACATTGTCACTCATGCTGGTGGCAATATCAACATTTGCCTGAAGCTCACGAAGCATCTCGTTGATCTCGTTTACTGAGCTTGCTGACTCGTCGGAAAGCTTTCTGATCTCTTCGGCAACAACCGCAAATCCGCGTCCCATCTCACCGGCTCTTGCAGCCTCAATGGATGCGTTAAGTGATAAGAGGCTTGTCTGAGAAGCAATGCTCTCGATCATGCTGGAAGCATCGCCGATCTTTGTTGTGGACTCTCTGATCTTTGAGATGCTGTCGAAGATCTGGTTAAATGCCTTCTCATTCTCCATGGTGACATCATAGAGATCTCCAACGACCTTGCTTCCTTCCTTGCTGGCATCTGAGATCTGAACGCTGGCATCTCCAAGTCTTGCGCTGGACTCTTCGTTTCTGGTGATGACACCGCGAAGCTCCTCGACTTCGTTTGCAACGCTTTCAACGTCAGCTGCCTGATCACCTGCGGTGATGGCGATTCCGTTTATTGCTTCTGTGATATCGTTAACGTTCTTTGCTATGGTCTCGGATTTTGCATGTACCTGACCGGATACGCTGTCAAGCTTCTCTGTGGTAGCACCCAGCGTTTCCATGATCTGTCTCATGGCTTCCTTCAACTTGTTGAACGCTTTCTTTAACAGTCCGATCTCGTCTTTTGACTTGATCGACATATCAGCCACTGTCAGATCATTTCCTGAAAGAGTTGTCAGATTAGCTGTCACAGCCTGAACGGGTTTGATAAACATAAATATCAAAAGCACGCCGATTCCGATCACCACGATAAGACAGATTATCTGAGCGAAGGCCTGAATATTTGCAAGCTGTGAGGACACTGCCTGGATCTCCTTAAGCTGCTTCTGCATATTCATCTGCATGCCCTTTGCATTCTGTTCCATGTTGAATACAAGTGTTTCCACCTGCTCTTTGATGTCTCCGTTTAAGAGAGCATATCCGCTATTTCCATCGCCCTTTCCATACAGGGCAACCATCTCACAGTAATTGTTGTAGAGATCCTCGTAACTTTTATATACATCATCCCACTGGGAAGCAAATACCGGATCCATGGCCTTTGCCGCTTCGATGCAGACATATACGTCATCTTTTATCGCACCTGACGCCTCATAATCCGGAACTCTGTTCAATGCCATTTTTTCGAAAGCATCCGATGTTCGTATTACATCGTACTTCAGATCCTCTGCTATGATGAGCATCTCAGAGCTTACTTCCTGAAGATTTTTAATGTTCTTGTTGATTCTGTCCATACTGATGGCCGAGATCACAGTGGTAACAGCCATTATGGCAGCCACGATCACAACAGGTACGATGACTCTGATATACAGTCCGTTTAT
>JAGDCK010000069.1 GCA_017958585.1 Lachnospiraceae bacterium | reverse complement strand
TGCTTCGCATTCCTATAAAGTAAAAAGCGCTCCGCTATGGATGCGCACTCTGCGCACATCGCACTTCGTGCGAGAGTATCATGTTGACTGTCGTCAACCGCGCTCGGCGCGAGCATGTCGCAAGCGACATGCTTTCTTGTAGCACTAGTTCCTTAAAGCTACAATCCCACGCGCCTTTACGGCGGGGCGGGGCAAAGAAAACCACGCTGTGAGGTATTTTACAGTTTTTCCAGAGATTATACTAAAAAAACTGTGTACCAAAATAGACATCTACAGTTTTTTAGAAAATAAATTGAAAAAAACTGTAAGCAAAAACAGAGGTCTACAGTTTTTTGAGAGAAACCATAAAGAAAACTGTAATCAGAAGAAATTGCTCCGGTTTTCTCAAGGGCATGGCTGTAAATGTAATGGAAAATTACAGTTATTTTAAAGCGGATTGGAGAAAAACTGTAAGGACGAAAATTGAGTTACAGTTATTTTAGGGAGAATTAAATAAAAACTGTAAAGCATAAAATTGGGTTACGGTTATTCTGACGAGAAGTGGGAAAAAACTGTAAGCACAAAAACAGACTACAGTTATTTATAGCTAAATGGTCAAAAAACCGTAATTCGAATGTGCGGCCGGGATGTTTTGGCAAAAGAACGCTATTTATAATCATTTACATGCGTTTACTGAGAAAAATGCATGCGTTTACTGAGAAAGAAGTATGTGTTTGCTGAGAATGATAAATGTGTTTCCATGGAAGACAAGAACAATGAACATTCTAAACAGTAAATAACATGATCGGGGATATGGTATATGAGATTTAAGTTTACGAAAATGGAGGGCCTCGGAAACGATTACATCTATGTAAACGGTTTTGAGGAAAGGATTGATGATGACATAAAGCCTGAACTTGTCCGCAAAATGTCCGACAGACATTTTGGCATCGGAGGGGATGGAATGATATTTATAAATCCCTCAAAGATAGCTGATTTTGAGATGGAGATGTGGAATGCGAACGGAACCAGGGCGCAGATGTGCGGAAACGGCATGCGCTGCGTTGCAAAATATGTCTACGATCACAAAATGACAGAAGCAGAAAACTTTACTGTGGAATCCGCAGGAAAGATCAAATACATCAAGGTGTTTCCAAAAGACGGTGAGGCAGATACTGTGGAGGTCAACATGGGAGAACCCATATTGGAGCCCGCAGAGATCCCCGTTATCGCAACTGGAGAAAATGCGGTAAATGTCCCAATAGAAATCCTTGGAAAGACCTACGGCATAACAGCCGTATCCATGGGAAATCCCCATGGAGTAGTATTTATGAAGGGTGTAAAGGATCTTGATATGACAAAGGATAACTTTGGCAGTGCCTTTGAGCATCATCCCATGTTCCCTGAGAGAGTAAATACGGAATTTGTCGAAGTCCTGGACAGAAAACATATTCTCATGAGAGTCTGGGAGAGAGGAACGGGCGAGACCTTAGCCTGCGGAACCGGCGCATGTGCAAGCGCGGTTGCAGGCGTTCTGAACGGCCTGACTGACAGAGAGGTGACGGTAACCCTGTTGGGTGGTGATCTCTTGATCAGATGGGATGAAAAAAGCAACCTGATCTACATGACAGGACCTGCGAGAAAGGTTTTTGATGGTGAGGCAGAGTATTGATACAAAAGTTTATGCACATCCGATAAAACAAATGTGCAAAACTGCTTGACAAGAAAAAAGTGTCATGCTATTCTTCACCATAACAAAAATATAAAGCAAACAGTGGATTAACCGGACATTTGTTTAGAATATTTGTCATGATCCCGTTTGTATCAAAAGCTATGAAGGAGACTCACATCAAGAGAGGTCAACAGGGAGGCAGCGTCACCGACTGAAAGCGCAGCCGGACCAATGTGGTGTCGGGAACACTCCGGAGCCGGTCATCCGAAGCAGTTTGTCTAGGGTGGCACGTGGATACGCGTTAAGTATTAAAGTGGACAGAGCGGTCTAAATTCCTTGTTGGAGGAATCGGTCTGTCAATGCGGGTGGTACCGCGGATAATTTATAATTATTCGTCCCGGAGCAGTTTTATATTGCTCCGGGTTTTTTTATTTTGATGAAAACCCGGAGCCGGTGCTAAGCACAAAAAGAAAGGAGGACACAAAAGTGTACAGAGATTTGACAATTGACAAAGTAACAAGACAACACATCGGAACCAGTCTGAAAGTAGCAGGCTGGGTAGAAAACATCCGAGATCACGGCGGAGTATCTTTTATTGACTTAAGAGATATGTACGGAGTATTACAGGTGGTCCTCCGAAATCCGGAGCTCCTGAAGGGTATCACCAAAGAGCAATGTATTTCGGTGGAAGGAATTATTGAAGAGAGAGATGAGGAGACCTACAACCCAAAGATCGAGTCCGGAACCATCGAACTTGATGCCGACAAGATCACAATCCTCGGAAAAGTTTCATCCAGACTTCCCTTCGATATCATGACATCAAAAGAGACAAAGGAAGATCTGAGACTTAAATACAGATATCTGGATCTTAGAAATGCAAAAGTAAAAGACAACATCGTATTCAGATCTAAGGTAATAGAGCATCTTAGAAAAAAGATGACGGAAATGGGATTTATGGAGATCCAGACTCCCATCCTGTGTGCATCAAGCCCTGAGGGAGCAAGGGACTACATAGTCCCTTCGAGAAGATTCAAGGGTAAATTCTATGCCCTGCCTCAGGCTCCTCAGCAGTACAAACAGCTTCTCATGGTGAGCGGAATTGATAAATACTTTCAGATCGCTCCATGCTTTAGAGATGAGGATGCAAGAGCTGACAGATCCCCCGGTGAATTCTATCAGCTGGACTTCGAGATGAGCTTTGCCACCCAGGAGGACGTGTTCAAGGTGGGTGAAGAGGTTCTCACAGATACCTTCAGAAAATTTGCAAAAGAAGGCTCAAAGATCACTGAAGCACCCTTCCCCATAATCAGCTACAAGGATGCTATGCTTCAGTTTGGCTCCGACAAGCCAGACCTCAGAAACCCTTTGAGGATAATCGACCTCTCCGAGTTTTTCGGAAGATGTACCTTCAGACCGTTTATCGGAAAGACGGTAAGGGCCATCAAGGTTCACGGACAGATGAGCAAAGGCTTCCATGAAAAGCTTCTTGCCTATGCACAGAGTCTGGGAATGCCCGGCCTGGGATACCTGGAGGTCGAGGAGGATTTTTCATACAAGGGACCTATAGACAAATTTATTCCCGAAGAGCTGAAAGAAGAGCTTAAAACTCTTGCAGACCTTCAGGTAAGTGATACAATTTTCTTTGTGGCAGACAAAGAAAAGCAGGCTGCTTCGTATGCCGGACAGCTTAGAAATGAGATCGCAAAGCGTCTTGACCTTTACGAAAAAGATGCCTACAGATTCTGCTATGTAAACGACTTCCCCATGTATGAGGAGGATCCGGATACAGGCGAGATCGGATTTACACATAACCCCTTCTCCATGCCACAGGGCGGACTTGAAGCACTTATGACCAAAAAGCCCACAGAGATTTTGGCTTATCAATATGACATTGTATGTAACGGCGTTGAACTCTCAAGCGGAGCAGTGAGAAACCACGATCTGGATATCATGGTAAAGGCTTTTGAGATAGCAGGCTACGATGAGGAGACTTTAAAGACTAAATTCGGAGCGCTCTACACCGCATTTCAGTTTGGTGCGCCACCCCACGCAGGCATGGCTCCCGGAGTTGACCGTATGATAATGCTCCTTAGAAACGAGGAAAACATCAGAGAAGTCATTGCATTCCCCATGAGCGGATCGGGGCAGGATCTGATGTGCGAAGCGCCCGGATTTGTCACGGAAAAACAGCTTCGCGAAGTGCATATAAAAGTCAGAGATTAGAATGGAGTTTCTTATGAACAAGATCACGGACGAAACCATTGAATACGTAGGCATTCTTGCAAAACTCGAGCTTACGGACGAGGAAAAGGAAAAGGCTAAAAATGACATGGAGCAGATGCTTGATTATATCGACAAGCTGGGGGAGCCGGACACGGACAATGTCACTGCGCTTTCCCATGTGCTTCCGGTAAAGAACGTGTTTAGAGAAGACGAGGTCACAAATTCCGATGACTCGGCAAATATACTTAAAAATGCTCCGGATGAGCAGGACAACATGTTTGTGGTTCCTCAGACATTTTAGTCTTTGATCAAAAGAGACATTTGAAAAACGCGGGGAGCCCCGGACTTTTCCCGGGAAGTATTGCACATAAAACATTGGAATAAAAAGAGAATCGATCAAAAAAATGAGGATTTAAAATGAACATTTTAGATTATTCGGCTTTGGAACTCTCAAAGGAGATAAAGGCAGGCAGGATAAGCGTGGCGGAGGCCACAAAAACAGTCCTTAACCGCATAGCGGATACGGATAAGGAGATAAATGCATATATAACGGTCGCAGGAGAGAGAGCCTTTAAAACCGCAGAAGCCCTGCAGAAAAAACTTGAGGAGAGCAGAGGAAAAGGGCACGAGCTTTCGCCCCTGTTCGGAGTTCCGTTTGCCATAAAAGACAATATTTGCGTAAAGGATATGAAGACAACCTGCGCCTCAAAGATCCTGGAAAATTTCATTCCAACCTATGATGCCACGGTTATAGAAAAACTGGAAAAAGCAGGTGCCGTCATCGTCGGAAAGACCAACATGGATGAGTTTGCCATGGGTTCCACATCGGAGACTTCAGCCTTTGGCATCACGAAAAATCCTGCGGACAAAGATTGCGTTCCCGGCGGATCATCGGGTGGATCAGCCGCTGCCATCGCCGCAAACATGGCTTTCGGAGCGCTGGGATCGGATACGGGAGGCTCCATCAGACAACCGGCGTCCTACTGCGGTGTAGTGGGACTTAAGCCAACCTATGGCAGAGTTTCCAGATACGGACTTATAGCATATGGTTCGTCTCTTGATCAGATCGGACCCATTGGTAAAAATGTCGAGGACATAGCAGGTATCCTGGATTGTATAGCGGGAGCCGACAGCAAGGATGCAACCTCATATGACATGGCTGAGGATTCGTTTTTGAACAGCTGTGTGTCAGATGTGCAGGGACTTAAGATAGGAATACCAAAGGGTTATTTTGCGGAAGGAATAGACAGTAAAGTAAAAGAATCCATCCTTGCTGCCGCAAAAGTCCTCGAAGAAAAAGGCGCCATTATCGAAGAATTCGACCTTGGATTTGAAGAATATGCCATCCCGGCCTATTACACCATAGCTTCTGCGGAAGCCAGCTCAAACCTTGAGAGATTTGACGGCATCAAATACGGATACAGGACAAAAGAATTTAACGGTCTCCACAATATGTATAAAAAGACCAGATCCGAGGGCTTTGGCCCTGAAGTTAAGCGCAGGATAATGCTTGGAAGCTTCGTTTTGAGTTCAGGTTATTACGATGCATATTATCTGAAGGCTTTGAAGGTAAGAGCTCTGATAAAGGAAGCTTTTGACAGAGCCTTTGAAAAATACGATGTGATCCTTGGCCCCGTCGCACCTACCACGGCACCAAAGATCGGAACAAGCCTGACAGACCCGTTAAAGATGTATCTGGGTGATATTTATACCATATCCGCAAATCTTTGCGGCATTCCTGCCATTTCTCTTCCCTGCGGTCGTGATGAGTCCGGGATGCCGATAGGACTGCAGTTAATGGGAAAGATGTTTGATGAAAAAACTCTGATCAGGACAGCGTACACTTTTGAAAAAGCACGTGTTTAAGCACACTTTGACATTAATTGTTTTACAACTGTCTTGGAAAGGAAAGGTTTTGATATGTCAAAAGAATATGAAACGGTCATAGGACTTGAAGTCCATGTGGAACTTGCCACAAAGACCAAGATTTTTTGCGGATGCTCCACTGCGTTCGGCGGAGCACCGAATACACATACATGCCCTGTGTGCACAGGTATGCCGGGGTCTTTACCGGTCTTAAACAAACAGGTATTAAAATACGCCATCGCTGTTGGCCTGGCAACAAACTGTGAGATAACGCGCTTTTCACAGTTTGACAGAAAGAATTATTTTTATCCCGATAATCCGCAAAACTATCAGATAAGCCAGCTGTACATGCCTATTTGCCGTGACGGATTTGTTGAGATCGAAAATGAAGCCGGTGAGACCAAAAAAGTCAGGATCCACGAGATCCATATGGAAGAAGACGCGAGAAAACTTACCCACGATGATTTCTACGACTGCACACTTGTGGATTA
>JAGDCK010000007.1 GCA_017958585.1 Lachnospiraceae bacterium | reverse complement strand
TTAATGTATCGACAACGGGTACTGTAGGATCTGCGGCACCGGTCACACGCATAGCCTGATATACGTATCCGCGTCCCGATAAGGGGTCTCTGATGGCACCGCCAAGACATGTGGCAGCTCCACCGAAGGGCTCTATCTCTGTGGGGTGGTTGTGGGTCTCATTTTTGAAAAATACAAGCCACTCCTCTGTCTCTCTGTGATCACCGTAATCCATCTCAACGGGAACCACTACCGAGCAGGCATTGATCTCGTCTGACTGCTCCATATCCTCGAGTTTTCCGTCTTTTTTGAGTTTCTTCATAGCCATAAGGGCAAGGTCCATGAGGCATACGAACTTATCGGTTCTTCCCGCATAAACCTCTTCCTTTGTATCGAGGTAGCTCTGATATGTGGTCTCAATGGGTGTTCTGTAATATCCGTCCTCAAACTCCACATCCTTAAGCTCTGTTGAGAATGTGGTGTGTCTGCAGTGATCAGACCAGTAGGTGTCGAGAACTCTGATCTCTGTCATGGAAGGATCGCGCTTCTCATCATCGTGGAAATACTTCTGAATATGAAGGAAATCCTTGTATGTCATTGCAAGTCCAAGAGACTTGTAAAGTTTTGTAAGCTCAATGTCATCCATATCCTTGAATCCCTCGAAGACGAGAACATCATCGGGCTCATCATAGTTCTGGATGAGGGTCTCGGGCTTTGTCATTCCGGTCTCTCTTGAGTCGACGGGGTTGATGCAATAGCCTTTGATCTTTTCAAATTCGTCATCGGTGATATTGCCGATGATCATATATGTAACAGCGGTCTGGATAACCGGCTCCTCATTTTCGTTCAAAAATCTCACACACTGAACCGCGGAATCAGCTCTCTGATCGAACTGTCCCGGCAGATATTCAACGCTGAACACTCTCGCATTTGCGGGAATGTCGATCTTTTCAAGATATAAGTCGTCTACGGGGGGCTCTGAAAATACTGTCTTACATGCCTTGTCGAAAACTTCATCCGAGATATTCTCCACATCATAGCGGATGAAAACCTTAACCGCCTCAACGGAAATTCCGAGATAATTTAAAAACTCCTCGTGAAGTTCCTTCTCCTTTACGGCAAAGGGAGCCTTTTTTTCAACATAGATACGTCGTACGTTGTCCATTTAAAAAATATCCTTTCCACCATTTTAAGGTGCACTAAATTTTACCTATACGTCAATAATATACAACATATAATTTTTGCTCACAATAGCAAAAATGACAAAATGCCCCGGAAATCACCGAGGCATTTATACAAAAAGTTAATTTTATGCAAGTTCAATACCGAGATTCTGCATGATATATGCGATCTCCGCGTCCACCATTGCTGCCGTGACACCCATGGTCTGAGCTGTTATCTTAAGTCCTTCCAGCACATAAAAAATGTTTCTGGCGGTTCCCTTGTAATCATCACATACAAACTCACCATTTTCCACTCCCACTCTGATGAGGTTCTCCACGATCTTTACGCCCTCGTCAAACTGTCTCTTTATGACATTTGTCTTTTTGGGGCGTTCCTCAGAAAAATAGAATTCGTAGATTGCTTTTGTGAGGGTGTTACTCTTTCTCAAAAGTTCTTTCTTTTGTTCGTTCAAAAAGAACAATAATATCTCCGCAGCCGTGGCATCCTCTGAGATATTTCCGGAGAAAACATCATCCGCCTCCTGGCTCTCGAGCTTTAAAACCTCCAAAAAGATCTGGGCAGTGCTCTCATAATACAGATACAGGCCGCCTCTGCTGATATTACATCTCTCCACGATGTCCTTCATGGTGACTGTCTTGAATCCCTTCTCCATGAAAACTTCCCTGGCTGTCTCTATGATGTATTTTTTCTTCTGTTCGGATTTATCGCTCATTTTCCCCTGTTTCCTCCCTGATGCCGGGCACCACTTTTATTACTGATTTTTTGCCTCTTCGGCTTTCTTTCTCAAAACTTCCTCAGCCGCCTGCTTCCAGGCTTCCTCCTGGCTGATGGTCTGATGAGTACCGTCCTCGACCGTGATGGGCACATCCCAGTACTCAACTATGGATTTCATCTGCTCCAGCACCATGGTAAATATATTCTCAACAACAGCTTCATTCCAAAGAGTTCCCTTTGTGTATCCGCCCAAAACATATTTGGAAAGGATTCCGCAAAGCACGTTCCACTCTTCGATGCCTGCCTTTTCAATGGCTTTTCTCTCTGCGTCATGGTTTGTAAGATGATGTCTGGTAAAGACATATCTGTAATTCTTGTCCATGAATCCCGTCTTTGATGCCAGTTTTACAAAATTTAAGACAGTAGAGTCATAAACGGGAAAAGAAATTGTATGTCCCTCAATTTCGTTGCCCTCGTAATTCTTGCTTGCGGCCTTGCCCGAATGAGACATAAACCAGGGCAAATAAGCAAGTAACGGCATCAGTTCTACCTTGTATTCGGAAACCAACTGCTGTCTGTATTCTCTGTTATCCTCCATGCACGCACCTCCGTCGCAAAAACTGACACATATGTATTTTTATTTTAACACAATTTTATTAAATGTACAGTGGAAATTTACTAACAATTTGGTGTATACTAATGTTAATTTCACAACCGATTGAAACTTTTCAAACAATATTTTCAACCGGTGAAAACAGTTAGTCAGGAGGCTTTAAAATGGCAGGCACAGTTATCGAACCGGGCAAAAAAATATGCAGCGCAGGACAACCCATAAATGCTCTCTTTCTGATAGCGGAAGGAAGAGTTGCAGCCAAGTACCCCGGCGGAGAATACTATCTGGGAAAGGGAGACGTCATTGGCATCAGCGAAGCGGTATACGATGTGCATTTCATTACATATGAAGCCACAGAAAAATGTATCGTGGCGGCTTACCCCATTCCAAGCCAGAAAGCACTGGACGAATTCCTGTCAAAGTCATCCGATATGACAAGGCTCTTTTTGCTCTCAAGTTTTTCACAGATAAATACTTTGCTTGAGCATTGTTCAATAGCAGGTCTTAACTGCAATTCCATATTTGATACCCTCAAGGAAGATTATGCAAAATATACCGAGATATGCAGCCATTACAACATTGCCCCCGGCATTCCCGGCGGAATGGATGAGGTTGAGACATATCTTAGCGAGGAATCCCCCGACTATTGGCTCTCAAGCTATTATATGGCTTTTTCCCATGTGCTTTCCGGAGATGTGTTCAAGACCATGGTAACGGATCCCGCCATCCCCATTGGACTTATCAAAAAGGCAAGCCTTGATTTTCACAAGGTATATATGGCTCTCGACGAGCAGTTCCATTACATAAGACAGGTAAACGAAATGTATTTTTCCGAATCCGGAGACGACCTGTTTAAGCTCTACACCGAGCTCTACTATCGCCTCGGAAACGACAGCCCCGACAGCGACGAACTGTTTGCCGATATCAACCAGTTCATCCTGTTATATGCAAACGAGGCTGATTCGGATGTGGATCCTGAGATACTTCAGGAGAGAATCGATGAGTTCCAGGAAAAGATCAGCAACATGCAGACAGAGGCAGTGGCCGAGACTCCCGTTGAAAAGACCGTGGTGCTCCCCGAAGAATTAAAGGATTCTCTGAATCAGATCCTCCAGTACGCGGATATAGACGAAGAGATAGCGGCAAGACTTCGCGGAAACATACTGGATTACAGACATATGAAGGACAAGTTCTCCACGGACGATGTAAGCTGTCAGCTCAGAAATGCCATCACGGCAGATTTCGTAGCGCTCTACAAGACCGTATTTTTAAAGGTATTAAAAGATGCCTCCCATCCCGTGGCTGTGGATCTGTTCCTAAACTTCGGTTTTTTGGATGAGGTACTGGCAGGAAATGAGTATACAGCGGACCTCTTGAAGTTCCTTGACAAGATCGAGACCGGATACGATGACGGTGTATATACCTTCTACAATTGGCTTATGGCAATTTATAAAGGGAAAAAAGAACCCAGCAGAAACGAATTCGATGAAGATTACTCTGACAGCCTCCACAAATTAAAAGCCGCCAAAAAAATCGATGACGGCAAGATGAAGGCTCTCGAAAACGATACATTGGCAAAGGTTAATTATGAATTAAACAACCTCTTCCCCACTGTGAACAAAGTGACTTACGGACGTATCTCCGTATACTGTCCTGTGTTTATCTCTGAAAACGTGTTTAAGACCATGGATAACTGCTTTACATCCGTTGAAAAGATCCGTGAGACCTTCGCTTATATAAAAAGCATTGACTACTCTGCTTACTACAGGGAAGCCCTCGACATAGAAAACAACAATTCAACCGGCAAAGAGCTGCTCCACTTCGAGTTCATCCCTGATGTGATCCTCATGCCAAATATGGGTATCAGAGGTTCAATGTGGCAGGAGATCGAAGGCAAGAGACGTAACACCCCCGGCAGAATGTTTTTGTCAATCTTCCACCTGGAGGAAATAAAAGTCACCATGATCAAGCTCACGGGCGAATTCAGATGGGAGCTTTGCAAGCGTATTCAGGGCAACCGCTGGAACATGATCAGCGAGCCTTCCCTCACAAGCCTCTATTACGATTACGCCCAGTTCTATCGCAAGAACAGAGATTTATCCAGCGAGGCAAAGGAAAAAGTTCGTAACGCTTTGCAGAGAGCCAAAAACTCATTCAAGGAAATGTTCGTAAGAGACTATGCGGAATGGATAATGTTTGAAGGAAACGGTTCACCGAGACTTAACAAAGTGGCAAGAGAGATCCTGTTTAACTACTGTCCTTTCTCCAAATCCGTCTGCGAGAAAGTGGGAACCAATCCTCTGTTTTCCGAGCTGATCAATAAGAGGAATATCAAGAACAGCCAGCGTTTGAAACGAATCGGACTTATCATCCAAAAGCTTGATTCAAACGGCAAAGAAGTTCCCGAATCATTAAAGAAAGAGATCGCTTTCATAAACGGAGAACCCGAAAGCTGAAAAAATGACCGGTACTATTAAAATCTATCTGTTAATTCAAAGTGGGACTTCCAAAGAAGCCCCACTTTTTATATCAGCGTTCAATATATTAAATTAACGGCGGCAATTACGCCCTATAGAAAACATGAGCCGTCTGTTTTCTATGAGACTATGTAGATTTACAGATCTACCGGAAACGCATCATAAATAGTCTCTGCGTCGTATTCCACTCCGCTCTTTTTCATATCATCGATCAAATCACAGATCTTTTTGATTTCTTTTACATCCTGAACAAGATCATCTGCTATCCTACGGTAATCCTGCCCTTTGGCATATTTAGCAATGGTTAAATTTATTATTGTCAAATCAGCCCCCTCTTTTAATCCTTCCTCTCGGCCCATGGCACGGATTTCTTCACCTATCTCACTCATCTCTGCTTTTCCCTCCATTTCATTCTTGAAATGATATTTCCTCGCGGAAATCCGAGGAAACTTTTCAAAGTTGTACTTGTCGTTTACTGTGAACACATCCATCATCTCCGCCACGTCGGACCCATCCTTCACTGTGGCATTTACGAATATTCGACTCACTCCGTCATCAATCATTTCTCCGGTCTCTCTGATGACGCTGTCCACATGGTAAATCGTAAGTCCTCTCTCAAATATATCACTTTTTGATATAAAAATCGTGATAACATTCGGAACATTCTCAAACAATGTGCCCGGCTCCGTTATGTTTGCCGTAATGCAGGAAATATCATACCTTACACGCCTCAGATGGTCATCATCGTTTGCCTTCTGTACTTCAACCTGACAAAATTCTCCGTTTTCCAGAATACATAATGCATCAAGCACCACGCTCCTGCCCTGCAGGTTTTTGACCTCTTTCTGTGGGATCACTCTCTGTACTTTGATTCCGGAATCTTTTAATACCACTGTGATGACTTCCTCGCAGAATCCGGCATCTTCAGCCATTTTCCGAAAGAACTCATCGTCGATGGGATTCATTCTGCGTGCCTTGTCCGAGCTGCTAAAATTTTTTCTTTCTTTCATAAATTTCTCCTTCCGGTGCAGGAGAAATAAATGTGTGATTGGCAAAATCACTTTTTTTTGCAAAAGACAAAACATACAACGTAAACCTTTTGCCAAAAACAAGCCCAATCCCCTGCTCTTATAAAATTAAAATGTGAATATAAAAGCACGGAATTTCTGAATTAATAGAATAAAGATTGGCTTGCGCCACAGAAAAATAGA
>JAGDCK010000068.1 GCA_017958585.1 Lachnospiraceae bacterium | reverse complement strand
TACTTTTACTGCGACTGTAATTAAATGTTGAGAAGGTCGCTGTATACCTTGAGGGCGCCGTCTGTATCGTGTGCAAGTACTTTCTTTGCAAGAACTTTTCCAAGCTGAACGCCTTCCTGGTCGAAGGAGTTGATGTTCCATGTAACTCCCTGGAACATGATCTTGTTTTCAAAGTGTGAGAGAAGCGCACCGAGTGAAGCAGGTGTAAGCTTCTCGCCGATGATGATGGATGAAGCTCTTCCACCCTCGAATTTCTTGTTCTTGTTCTCGTCATCTTTTCCGCATGCAAAAGCAACGATCTGAGCTGCAACGTTAGCGCAAAGCTTCTGCTGGCTGGTTGAACCCTGGATCACAACGTCTGTTCCGATCTGGCTGTTCTTGAATCCGATGAACTGAAGAGGCACGATATCTGTTCCCTGGTGAAGGAGCTGATAGAATGAGTGCTGTCCGTTGGTTCCGGGCTCTCCGAAGATCACGGGGCCTGTCACATAGTCGATGGGCTCACCGAATCTGTTTACGCTCTTTCCGTTTGACTCCATGTCAAGCTGCTGAAGATGAGCAGGGAAACGTGAAAGTGCCTGTGAATAAGGAAGCACTGCTGTGCAGGGAAGTCCCAGTACGTTTCTCTCGAACACACCGATAAGTGCATCCAAAAGAGCGGGATTCTTTCTGATATCCTTGTTGGTTGCAAGCTTGTCTTCCTCAGCCGCACCGTTTAAAAACTCTGCGAATACTTCGGGACCGAATGCCAGTGAGAGAACAGCTCCTCCAACTGCTGAACAGGATGAGAAACGTCCTCCGATATAATCATCCATAAAGAATGCCGCAAGATAATCACTTGACTGTGCAAGAGGTGATGTCTGGCTTGTAACTGCGATCATATGCTTTGAAGCATCGAGACCTGCGTTCTTTAAAGCGTCTTTTACAAATGACTCGTTTGTAAGTGTCTCAAGTGTTGTACCTGATTTTGAAACAAGTACAAAAAGTGAGTGCTCAACGTCGATGGAATTAAGAACTGCTGCAGCATCGTCAGGATCAACGTTTGAGATGAATTTTGCTTCCATGAGAAGCTTACCGTTTTTCTTTGCCCAGTTCTCAAGTGCCAGATATACGGCGCGGGGACCAAGGTCTGAACCGCCGATACCGATCTGAACAACTGTGGTAAATTTCTCGCCCTTTGCATTTGCGATCTCACCTGCGTGAACTTTCTTTGCAAATTCAGCGATATTTTTCTGCTGTGCCACATAGAAATCTCTCTTGTCTGTGCCGTCAGCGTTAACAGCATTTCCAAGCTGACCTCTGGTAAGCTGGTGAAGAACAAGTCTCTTCTCGCCTGTGTTTACTACCTCTCCGTTATAGAGTGCCTCGAACTTGTCGAGAAGCTGTGCCTCATCAGCAAGTTTTGCAAGAGTATCAACGACTTTGTCGTCTACCTTCTTTGCAGCATAGTTAAATGTAAGGCCTGCTGCCATGGGAACGCTCATATTTTTAACGCGCTCTGCGCCCTGCTCGCCTGTCATAACAGCTGCAAGGTCAACCTCATTTCCAAGGCCCTGAAGTTCTTTAAATGAATTAAGTGTATCAAGATTTTTCCAATTGATCACAGGATCGTCCTCCTTATTGTTTCTTTATATTAATCACTTATTTATAAAAGGATATTTATTTACCCAAAAATTCCTTTATATGCTTGTAGACACCCTCAGCGTCAAGCTCGTATTTGTGAAGAAGATCAAAGGCGGGACCTGACTCACCGAACACATCGTTGATACCAAGTCTCTTAACCTGTGTGGGGCACTTCTCTGAGAGGCAGTCACAAACCGCACTTCCGAGTCCACCGATGATGGAATGCTCCTCAACTGTTACAACCTTGCCGGTCTTCTTTGCACTCTTAATGACAAGCTCTTCGTCAAGAGGCTTGATGGTGCAGATATTGATTACCTCTGCATCGATTCCGTCCTCGGCGAGCATCTTTGCAGCTCCGATGGATGAATCAAGTCCAAGGCCTGTGGCGATGATGGTCACATCCTTACCCTCTTTTACTGTCTGGCCTTTTCCGATCTCAAATTTGAAATTCTCAGGATCGTTAACTACAGGTACTGCGGCACGTCCGAGTCTGATATATACGGGGCCTTTGTATTCGGCTGCAGCTCTTACTGCCGCTCTTGCCTCAATATCATCTGAAGGAACCATTACCACCATGCCGGGGATGGTTCTCATAAGAGCGATGTCCTCGTTGCACTGGTGTGTTGCTCCGTCCTCACCTACCGTGATACCGGCGTGGCTTGCACAGATCTTTACATTCAGGTTGGGGTAACCTATGGAGTTTCTGACCTGCTCATAGGCTCTTCCTGATGCAAACATTGCAAATGAGCTTACAAACGGGATCTTTCCCATGGTGGCAAGTCCTGCTGCCACACCCATCATATTTGCCTCGGCGATTCCCGCATCGAAGAATCTGTCCGGATATGCTTTTTTAAACATTGCAGTCTTTGTGGCGCCTGCAAGATCGGCATCCATGACTACGATATTGGGGTTCTCGGCACCAAGCTCTACCAATGTGGCGCCATAGCTTTCTCTGGTAGCGATTTTCTTTACTTCTGCCATTTGCTTACGCCTCCTTCCCTGCAAGTTCTTCACTTATCTTGTCAAGGTCTGCCATGGCAACCTTAAACTCCTCATCGTTGGGAGCCTTGCCATGCCATCCTGCATTGTTTTCCATGAAGGATACGCCCTTACCCTTAACTGAGTTGAAAATGATGCATGTAGGCATTCCCTTTGTAGCCTTTGCCTCTGCAAAAGCATTTCTGATGGAATCAAAATCGTGAGCATCCGCATTTATCACGTGGAAATTGAAGCTCTCGAATTTCTTGTCTATGGGATAAGGAGAGCAAACTTCATCGATGGGTCCGTCAATCTGAAGATTGTTATTGTCCACCATGATGCAGAGGTTGTCCAATTTGTGGAAGCCTGCAAACATGGCTGCCTCCCATACCTGACCCTCCTGGATCTCTCCGTCGCCCAAAAGCGAGTACACTCTGAAATCCTTTTTGTCCATCTTGCCGGCAAGCGCCATGCCCACTGCGGCTGAAACGCCCTGTCCCAGTGAACCTGATGACATATCAACGCCGGGAATATTGATACAAGGATGTCCCTGGAGATATGAACCAATATGTCTGAGTGTGATCAAATCCTCTACAGGGAAAAATCCCTTCTGTGCCAAAGCTGCATACAGGCCCGGAGCCGTATGGCCTTTTGACAATACAAAACGATCCCTGTCCGGATCATCCGGATTCTTTGGATCAACATTCATCTCCTCAAAATAAAGAAACGTAAAAACATCAGCTGCTGAAAGGGATCCTCCGGGATGTCCGGCTTTAGCACTGTGAACTGATGTGATGATGCCCTTTCGAACTTCATTAGCAATTTTTTGAAGTTCCAAATTGTTCATACAAACTACCTTGTCCTTTCCATAAAAAAGTTATTTAAAAAGTTTTTCGGTTTTTAAACAAAATCGTACTTGATAATACTAGCATATAAAAAAAGACCCGTCTAGTGCCCCAGACCACCTAAAAAACGTTATTTTTGTTCTTTTTTTTATGCAATTTGCAAGTTTGACTGATTTCGCTTGAGGTGTACAATGTTCTTGTCCACTAAATATTGTGTTTACGTGATTTCGGAGATTTTTTATGGATCAGTTGATTTTCAGTTTAAATGCCACAGTCCCTCTTTTTCTAATGATGCTCCTTGGCTTCGTGCTCAGACAACTGGGATTGTTTGATGACAATTTTGTAAAAAAGCTAAACACCTTTAACTTCAAGGTCACACTTCCGGTCTTACTCTTTACGGACATTTCATCTTCGGATTTTATATCCGCATGGGATACAAAATATGCGCTTTTCTGTTTTTTTGTTACTCTCTTCTGCATTCTGTGTCTTTGGTTTGCGGGCGGTTTCTTCATCGATAAAAATGGCGACCTGGGAGAATTTGTTCAGGGTTCCTACAGAAGCGCTGCCGCTACTTTGGGAATCGCTTTTACCACAAATATCTACGGTAATTCAGGAATGGGACCCCTTATGATAATCGCTTCGGTCCCTCTTTACAATATAGCAGCCGTTTTGATCCTGTCATTTTCCGGTCCTGCGGGAGGAAGCCTGGACAAAAAGGCTTTCAAAAAATCCCTGATGGGCGTCGTCAAAAATCCGATCTTAATAGGAATATTTGCGGGAATCGCAGCTTCCCTTATAAACTTAAGATTCCCTGCAATGATCGACAAAACCATTAACAACGTGGCGGTGCTTTCATCGCCCCTTACTCTCATCGGTCTCGGAGCAAGCTTTGAAGGTGCAAAGGCGGTAAAAAAACTTGCCCCCACTTTCGCCGCAAGCTTCATCAAGCTGGTTGTCTGGCCTGCCATATTCGTACCTCTTGCCCTTTACATGGGATTTAGAAACGAGTCTCTGATAGGTATAGTCACTCTGGTGGGGCTACCCACCACTGCTTCAAGCTTTGTAATGGCTAAATCCATGGGACATGAGGGAGTTCTTACTTCCAGCATTGTGGTGGTCACCACGTTTTTATGTCCCTTTACTCTTACACTTATTCTGTATTTGTTAAAAAGTATGGGCGCCATATAAAAATGTTTCCAATAATTAAAGCGGACCAAAACGGTCCGCTTTATCATACCAGCTGTGTCAACAGATCTTTATGAATCTCCTCTGCCCTGTGTTCCCAGGTTTCTCCTTTTATCGCAAACACTCTGCCGCGCTCTGCCATCTTTTCCATCTTTTCAGGATTATTAAGCAGATCCTTGACCTTCCTTACTCCCTCCGCTATCTCACTGTCACTTAAGCCAAACATCACAGCACAGCCCTCCGGAATTGTCTCCTCCAAAAACCTGCTGCCATCCGTCACAGGAACCGCTCCGTTTAGCATGCTGTTGTATATCCTCTCATGGCTTCCGTCCTTAAACCACGGCATTGAATTTAATACCATCTTGCTCTCGCCCATAAGCTCTATCACTTTTTCCGGGCTGACAAAACCTTTAAATTCCACGTTGTCATACTTATCGATCCCGCACTTTTCCCAGTTTCTTCCATAGATCGTTATATTTATCCCGGCTTCAGCAAAGGCTCTTACCATCTTTTCCCTAAAATGCGACCCCACAACTCTCTCGATATATACGCACTTTGCCATAAAGAGCCTAAACTCCTCCTTTGACATGGCCACGTTTTCTCTCAAAAGTTCTTCCCTTAAAACTTCCGGGATCGTCCTATTTGGATTATCCATAAGCGTTTTTATCGCGTTATCGCAGACCCTTTTTGCATAAGGGCCGTACTCACTCAGGTCGGGCTCCTCGTAGGATTCTCCAAAATAACAGCCCACATACAAGATGTCTATATTTCTCTCTTTTACAGGCTTTACTTTTCCTGACAAGGCGGTTCCTCCGTGGGGTAAAAAGCCCACCGTTGTAACGTTGTCATAGAAATCCGTGATATATTTCATGTGGTCTCTGTCAACCGTAAGTATCACACCCGTTGCAGGGGTTTCAAGCAAAATATTGTGATACCAATAGGGGTGATCCACCAGGATATTTATGCAATATATCCCCAATGTCTCCCACACATTTGCCCCCGATGGAGTCTTTAAGGAATAGAAATTTGAATTAAAGCCTATCATGGCAAGAACCGGTTTTTTCTGCATATATTCATAAAGCCGCCCAAGCTCGTCCATTGGCTTATCGCAGTCAAAATCAAAGATCTCATATCCCAGCTCCATGAACTTTTTCTTCATCAGGTCGCTGAAATGATTCAAAGTATCCAGTTGTGTTTTAAACATTACAAGGCTTGTTTTTTCTGCCATCTTGACCGCTCCGTTTACTTAGCCTGTGATTTAAACCCAATCTTCAAGAGTTGAATTTTTGCCGACAATCTCCCACTTGTGCGGTTCACCCGCAATGCAAAAATTGCATCTAGCCATAGGAACCAGAAGACCGAGTTTTATCTTTTCCACCGTCAGTTCATCCGAATACAGATCTAGGCCCTGATCCGTGGGAAGG
>JAGDCK010000006.1 GCA_017958585.1 Lachnospiraceae bacterium | reverse complement strand
TGTTCTCAGCCTTTACATAGAATGTAACTGTTCCGTCACTGTTTACATGCATTCCGGATTCTGCTGTTGGAACGAAATTCTCCTCCACAGGATCGGGATTTACAGGCTCTTCGGGATCAGGGTTAACAGGCTCAACGGGATCAGGCTGTATCTGCTCATTTGCTCTTACGGTTATGGTAATACTTGCTGAAACCGAAGGGTTATCAACTGAGGTAGCTGTGATCACTGCAGTTCCTGCAGAAAGTGCGGTTACCTGACCTGCCTCAACACTTGCCACTGCAGGATTTGAAGAAGTCCATGTCACATTTCTCTGAGTGGTATTTGAAGGAGCATAGTTCTTTGTGATATTTGCTGTCTGACCTACATTCAATGTGTCTGCTGTTGAAGTAAGGTTTAATCCTGTGATTGCTACAGTCTCAGGTACCCATGTACCTTCAGGCTTGTAAACTCTCACATAATCAACCAGCATTTCTGCTGATGTAAAATCAGAAGCAGGAAGTACATTTCCGTCAAACCATCCGCCTACCGCAAGATTCATTATAATATAGAAATCCTGATCAAAAGGTGCTGTGTCTGAGCTTGAGTTAGCTGAGTACCAGCGGCTCTTAGGTATGTACTGGAAGAAATGTCCGTCCACATACCATGTGAGATTGTCCTCCTCCCAGATAAGTGAATATACATGATATCCGTCATCAAAGGTTGAACCGTTCTCAAAAACGTAATCTGTTCCAGTATATTTGTTGTTGGGCCATGATCCGCCGTAGTGGATAGTACCGCTGGTGGAATTTGTCACACGGCCTCTTGCTTCCATTACATCGATCTCACCTGATGCAGCCCATGTTCCATAGGTGTCATCATTGGGTAAGAGCCAAAGTGCGGGCCACAGTCCCTGACCTGCGGGAAGCTTTGCACAATAGTCGATTCGTCCGTATTTAAATGAAACCTTGTCCTTTGAGATGATCTTACCTGATGAGTAATCTGCAGTCACCTGAGTCTGTGCCGCATCTGTGCAGGTAAATGTCATAGGATCATATTTTGCTACCAGATGGAGACTTCCGTCTGCCACGAAAATATTGTCGGGATCTGAGGTATAATACTCTGCCTCGTTGTTTCCCCAACCCGCTGTTCCGGGTTCTGAAGGATCGATGAAATATCCTGTATTGTAGCTCCATGAATTCATATCAAGAGCATTTCCGTCAAACTCATCGCTGTAATACAGATCCCATCCTGCAAGATCTGCACCGCTGCCAAAACCGCCCACGGTGATATCATCGATATTTACATCCTCAGGTCTGTATGCATTGGGAGCACCGACGAAATTGTATTCAATGTAGTTGTTTCCGATGTCATCCCCTGCAACACCGCTTAAAGGATAACCGATTCTTAATTTGAAGTTCTCTGTTACGGGCTGGAACCAGAGTCCGTATACATAATCATCAAAATAACCCCACTGGTTCTTTGATGAAAAGTCTACATAACCTCCACCCTGATAGTACCATCCTGATGAAGCACTGTCCGTAAATGAAACCCAGCGTCCTTCAGCCTCGTTGTAATACTGATAAACGAATCCGTCCAGTTCCTTGTTTGTGGGGAGATGATCATCACCTGTTCCTCCAAGGAAGGGAAGTACCACACCGCATGCTCCTGATGTTGCATCGGCTGTGATCGTGGTGGAACCGTTTGCATAAACTGTGTAATTGTCTCTTGCAGAAGTAGAATAGCTGATAGTATAAACAAGGTTTACGCTCTCATTGTTTTTAAGAGCAACCTTTACATTGATGGAACCCGAATCGGCTACCTTGAACCAGTATCCGTAAGCTTCCACACCGAAATTATTGTCATAGATCCATCCGCTTGAGGGATTATTATCAATGTTTACATAAGAAGCATCACTCTCGCCGACACCCTTTACATAGACTACCAGTGAATTAGCATCGGTAGCATATGACACTCCGCCTGCGATGGCATTGGGAAATGCAATAAAACCGCTTCCTGTTCTGTTTCCGTTAAGTTCGGTTCCGGCTGTTGCTGCAAGTGCTGTGACAGCTGCAGTATCCGCCTTGTTGAAATTCATTCTGTAATTAAGGGTAACTCCGGGATTGGACTTTGAATACAGCTGAACCTCGGTGGTCTCTGTAACGGTAAACCAATATCCGTTAAATCCACTGTCTGACCAATGTCCCCAATTGGAATTATAGACGAAAGCGTCCACAGAATCGATGTCGACCCATGCACCGTTAACCTTTACGTTAACAGCCAGATCTCCGGCTACTTCGCTCCAGGTATTTGCACCGCCATTAAAAAACGGCATCCTGAAACCAAAGCTTGCCTGAGTAGTACCTGATGCGGTAAACTCCGGGCCGTCATCATAGTTCATAGATGTGATGGTGGCAGTTTCCTCTGCCTGCGCTGTCATGGTAATGTTCCCAAACGGTGAAACCCCCGTGATCACCAGAGCGAAAGCAAGAACAAAACTGAGCCAGCTTTTTTTGAGTAGATTCTTTTTCATAATAATCTCCATGCCTTTCCAAAATCTGTTAGTTTTGGGGCACAGGCGCAAAGATTAACTATGCGTTTGTCTTTTGTTTACAAGGCACTCATCATGTTTGTAAAAAAGACCAACACATTGATAAATACTTATAACCCTTAACCCCTTATCACCTTCTGCATCACTCAAAAATTTGAGTTAATTGGAGTTTACTATCGGGGGTATTTCTCTAGAAGTGCAGTTTTTTATTTTTAGTGTTCTCTTTTTATTTTTCAAAAAAGTTCTCGTCAATTTGCACAAAAATAACAGGGTAACTACCCTGTAAATTTTGGTATAAATTGTTTTTTTATGTAAAAGGAATAAAATCGGAGGTTGCTTTTGTCAAAAAAGGAATAAAATCGGAAGGTCATTTCGTCAAAAAAGGAATAAAATCGGAAGGTCATTTCGCCAACATTAAAAAAGGACATAAAAAAGTGGCGGGATTAACCGCCACCTTTTAACAGTATTTGTATCTTTGATCATTTGCTCAGATCGATATTTCTGATGGCCGCCCTTACCGGCAGTATCATTGAAGGAGAGACTGACAGTTCATCATATCCCATCTTCAAAAACTCTTCCGTAAGCGTGATATCCGCTCCGAGTTCACCGCATATTCCGACCCAGCAGCCTGCCGCATGGCCGTTGTCCGCCACCATCTTTAACATCTTGAGCACCGCGGGATGGTGTGGATCATAGAATGCATCCAGTTTTGGATTCTGCCTGTCTATGGCCAGAGTATACTGGGTGAGGTCGTTAGTTCCCACAGAGAAGAACTGAACTTCCTTTGCAAGTTCATCAGAAACAAAAACTGCTGCCGGAGTCTCGATCATTATTCCGATCTCCACATCCTTGTAAGGAAAACTTTCCCTGTCAAGTTCTGCCTTTACCTCACCTATGATCTCCTTAATCTTTTTTACCTCTTTTACGGAAGTGATCATGGGAAACATCACGGAAATATTTCCATAATGACTTGCTCTGTAAATGGCACGAAGCTGAGTCTTAAAGATCTCCGGCCTCTCAAGGCATATCCTGATGGCCCTGAATCCCAGTGCAGGGTTTTCCTCTTTACCCAGATCAAAATAATCTGCCTGCTTGTCGGCACCTATGTCCAACGTCCTGATTATGACCTTCTTGCCGTTCATGTTCTGAGCAACTTTTTTGTAGGCCCTAAACTGCTCTTCCTCCGTCGGATAATCGTCAGACTCCAGATACAGAAACTCGCTTCTGAAAAGCCCTATTCCTCCGGCGTCATTTTTAAGAACATTTGCCACATCGCCCACATTGCCGATATTTGCATAGAGATTTATCCGCCTGCCGTCTTTTGTCACATTGTCAAGGCCTTTAAGTTCCTGCAAGAGGGCAGCCTTTTCATCGTCGGCCTTTTTCTTTTTGATGTAGTCATCCAATGTTTCCTCGTCAGGATCAATGATGAGTTTCCCCTCGTATCCGTCCACGATGC
Source organism: Lachnospiraceae bacterium (assembly GCA_017958585.1). Lineage (GTDB taxonomy): Bacteria > Bacillota > Clostridia > Lachnospirales > Lachnospiraceae > RGIG10340. Next base: position 46 of record JAGDCK010000006.1, on the reverse strand, counting down.
CCATCTTCCCGTTACAGTCCTCGGGAAAGTCCACGCCTATAAGGGA
>JAGDCK010000067.1 GCA_017958585.1 Lachnospiraceae bacterium | reverse complement strand
TTCAAGGGCGATACAGCTACAGGCGCTTCAAAGCCTGCTATCGTTGAGACCGGCGCTCAGGTTAACGTACCTCTCTTCGTAAACCAGGGAGATATCATCAAGATCGATACCAGAACAGGTGAGTATCTTTCAAGAGCATAATCTTTTTGTATATCGAAAAGCTGATAAGGCAGTAGTGCTAAGTGCACTATTGCCTTTATTTTTTCCTGAATCTAAGTAGTCTTTTACAAAAAACAAATATTTATTTTGAAAGGATTATTTATGAACAAACAGGAATTTGCAAAAAAAATGGCAGAAATGGTAGGAGAGAGCCTTGGAGAGGGCTATGAGGTTTTTGCCAAACAGGTAAGAAAAAACAACGGAGTTTTATATGACGGCGTGGTCATCACAAAGAAAGGATCAAATCTGTCACCCACCATATATGTGGAAAAACTTCTTGAGGAGTATGAGAATGGCACAAGCCTTGATGACCTGGCCAAGATGCTTATAAGCATCTATGAAAATGACACCTTCAGCCTGAATGTGGATATGGAGTTTTTCAAAGATTTTGCGAGCGTAAAGGACAGCATCTGCTACAAACTCATATCCGTTGAAAAAAACGAGGAGCTCTTAAAGACCATTCCCTATAGCGAGGTGCTTGATCTGGCAAAGGTCTACTATTATGTCTACAATGATATGAGACTGGGAAAAGGTTATATCCTGATCCACAATGTCCATCTGAAAAACTGGGGTATCACCCCGGAGGAACTTGATAAAGCCGCAACGGAGAATACTCCCGTATTAAACGAGTGGAAGTGCGAATCCCTCGACAATGTGATCATCAAGCTCTTTAAGGACAAAGGCTTTTCCATGGAAGAGATCGAGATGCAGTTAAAAGAAAAGCCTGAGGGCACAAAGATGTTTGTGCTCACAAATACGGAGGATTTCCTTGGGGCTTCGACGATCCTCTATCCCGGAGTCTTAAGCAGGATCTCGGAGGAATATATGGAGGGGGATTTTTATATTCTTCCCTGCTCGATCCATGAGGTGATTCTGCTGCGAACCGGAAATTCTTTTGACGAATCCGAAAGAGAATATATGAGAAACCTTGTGGCGGATGTAAATTCCACATCCCTGGAACTATGTGATATTTTGTCGGATTCCATATATTTTTACGACAGTAAGGAAGAGAAACTTACGGTGGCTTAAGGGCTAAAGGGCACTTTTTTCGGAGGCTTCCCACTGTCAATAAAAGGTAGACAACCATATATGTTTTATGCTATTATAGACAAAGTGATGTAACAAATTCGTAATAAATTTTGCATCCGTAGTCTAATGGATAGAACGGAGGCCTCCGACGCCTTTAATGCAGGTTCGATTCCTGTCGGATGCATTTGCATCACTCGTCGGAGAATAAGGTAAGGGATATAGTAGTATGTTTAAAAAGGAATTTTTTGCACGTCTTCGTGATAATATTTTAAAACACGCCAGGATCATCATTCCGGTAGTAGCTATCCTTCTGGTAGCATTCGTAGTTTCTTTCGCATTAAAACTCAGAAGAGACAAACAACAGCAGGCTGAAGCGGAGGCTCTCCTTGCAACCGAGCAGGAGGAGGAGACAGTTCAGATCGATGTGGATCAGCCCATTCCCCTTGTGGAAAATCAGGATCAGGATATTGCAACTCTCATCTATACTTACTACAATGCCATGGGTAACGGCGACGAGGAGACACTTAACAGCACCTGCGATTATATCTCAGAGCAGGAGATGATCAGATATCTGGAGATGTCAAAATACATCGACCATTATACCAATATCGAGATTTATACAATGCCCGGACCTGAAGAAGGAAGCAGCATTGCATTCGTATACTTTAAGGTGATTCTCACGGGACATGAGGATGAGATACCTGCATACAAGGCTTATTACATCTGCAAAAATGAAAACGGCGAGCTCTATATAAAGAGAAGCGATAACACTGATGAAAACGATGAGTTCATCAGAAAAGAGATGATGCAGGATGAAGTTATTGATTTTAACAACAGAGTCACTGTAGAATATAACGAGCTTATGAGCGAAAAGCCCGAGCTGTTAAAGTATCTGTCCGAGATCGATTCAGAGGTTAACACCGAGGTCGGCGAGGCTCTTGCGGCAATGGCTGCTGCTGAGGCAGAACAGGAAGAGGGTAACACGGAGGAAGAGGTTGCAAACGCTGAGGAAGCAATCGCAAACGCAGAGGCTGACAAGGTTAAATATGCCACAGCTTCCACCACCGTAAATGTCCGCTCCAGCGATTCGGAAAATGCCGACAAGCTTGGAAAGGTAACAGGCGGAACCACTCTTGAGATCAGAGAAGTCAAGGAAAACGGCTGGACTGAGGTTGTATACAACGGAAACAGCGGTTTCATCAAGAGCGAGTACCTCTCATTTATCGAAAATGCCGAAGGCCAGGTGGCAAACGGTAAGGTTAAAGCTACCACCACCATCAATGTCAGAAGTCAGGCATCAACCACAGCCGACAGGATCGGGGTTCTGGCAACAGGAGAGACGGTTGAGTCCATCTCAAATGATAACGGCTGGTGGAAGGTAATCTACCAGGGCAAGATCGGATATGTAAAAGAGGACTATGTGGAGTCCGTTGCCGAGTAAATTTTCTAAGTCAGAAGTAAGAATTTTTAATAATTGATATATTTTAATTTGAGCGAGGATGCTTATAGATTGATGAATCTTAATCTATTTTTGCGCCTTGCTCTATTTTTTTGTGCAAATATAACGAAAAAAGCCTAAAAAACTTTTGCAGTTTAATCTGATAAAGTGATTGCACATTAAAAAAAGTCATTATATAATGTTTTTTGATAAAAATTCCACAGAGGGTGATTTTTTACAAATTAAATTCTTTGGATTTTTATAGATTTGTTCATGGAAACAATATTTTTTAATTTATAAGGAGGACATTAAAATGTCATATGTTGATGAGGTTTATGACCGCGTTGTCGCACAGAACCCCGCTCAGCCCGAGTTCCATCAGGCTGTAAAGGAAGTACTTGAATCCCTTCGTGTTGTTATCGAGGCAAATGAGGAAGAGTACAGAAAGGACGCACTTCTTGAGAGACTTACCACTCCCGAGCGTCAGATTTTATTCAGAGTTCCCTGGGTAGATGACAAGGGTCAGGTACAGGTTAACAATGCAATGAGAGTACAGTTCAATTCTGCAATCGGACCTTACAAGGGAGGATTAAGACTTCACCCTTCAGTAAACCTTGGTATCATTAAGTTCCTTGGTTTCGAGCAGATCTTCAAGAATTCTCTTACAGGCCTTCCTATCGGCGGTGGTAAGGGTGGTTCTGATTTCGATCCCAAGGGTAAATCAGACAGAGAGATCATGGCATTCTGCCAGAGCTTCATTACAGAGCTCTTCAAATATATCGGCGCAGACACCGACGTTCCCGCAGGTGACATCGGAAC
>JAGDCK010000066.1 GCA_017958585.1 Lachnospiraceae bacterium | reverse complement strand
TTTTTATTAAAGACCAAGAGCTTCAAATGTCATCTTAAGTGCCTGCATATTTCCTTCGATGACTTCGGGTTTCTTTGCAAATTTGTGTTTGTATGAACTCTCCATCTCGTTTAAGAATGTTTCCTTGTCCATTACCTTTGTGACAGCCACAACTGCCGCAAGCATGGGAGAGTTGGGGAAGTTCTTACCGAGGGCCTTAACTGAAATGTCTCTTGCATCTATCGTATAAAGTTTTCCTTCATAGCCTCTCAAATGCTTTTCTATCTCTTCCCTTGGAAGCTTCGTATTTACTATGATGGCTCCGTCCTTTGACAGACCTGCGGTCACGTCAACGCTCTCCAGCAGGCTGTCGTCCACAACCGCCACAAAATCCGGATCGTAGATATTTGAGTGCACCGTTATCTGATTCTTGCTGATCCTGTTGTAAGCAGTAATGGGAGCACCCATTCTCTCAGGACCGTACTCAGGAAATCCCTGAACGAAACTTCCTGTCTTAAATGCCACATCCGCAAGGAGAAGTGCCGCAGTCTTTGCACCCTGACCTCCACGGCCATGCCATCTGATCTCGATAGTGTCTTTCATGATAAAACCTCTCTTTCATAATAAAGAATTAAAAAAACCTGCGCGGGTTACGCACAGGTTGGCTAATTGCTTTAAAAAAAGCTCCTACCGTAAACGGTAGAAGCCTAAAATCTCTCCATCTACGACATACCAGCATATGCGTCCTCTGTTACGGGAGGAACCCGTCAACATCTACTCGGCAGCCCTTTCGTGTTGCGACTTGGGAGGGATATTCCATAAGCTCTAATCGTACCGCTTCTCAGCTAAATGCGGCTCTCTGTGACTTTCGAAGGATATGTACTGTCTCCGTCAACGTCTTTGATCAATCTGAAATTAATCTTAATTATATTTTCGATTTATTTTATTGTCAACGACTATTGAAAAGATGAAAAAATAAATCAATATGATTGATGTATTTTAATCTGATTTTCGCAAGTTTCTGTTATGGCTCCATAATATCCTTGTTTTTCAAGGAAGTTTCATGTTGAAGCTTTTACATTAAAAGAGTAAATTTATATTAGCGACTTGATTAATGATTGTCTTGTTCATGACATTTTTTATTCTTTTTTGGAGGCCTGAAGATGAAGACAGATATCATAAATACGCCCTGCGGCAGAATTCAGGGTGTTATCGAAAACAATACGGAGGTATACAAGGGTGTACCCTTTGCCACCGCAGAGAGATTTTCATACCCGAAGGAAGTCACTTCCTTTGATGGTCTGCTATCCGCAGACAGTTTTGCTCCCGCATCCATTCAGGAGAGCGCATACATCCCGGGGGACCCGGAAGCTTTTTATAATAAGGAGTTCTACAACGGGGAGCATGTCTCATATTCTGAGGATTCCCTTTATCTTAATATCTGGACACCGGATCACGGCGAGGACAAAAAGTATCCTGTCCTGGTATATGTTCACGGCGGCGGCTTCGACCACGGATATTCATACGAAAAGCCCTTTGACGGCTTCGAGTATGCAAAGCGTGGCGTGATCTTAGTGACCATCACGTACCGTCTCTCAGTTTTTGGATATATCGCTCTGCCGGAACTGGCAGACTCCGAAGGACACTTTGGCAATTACGGTCTGTTTGATATAATCACTGCCCTAAAGTGGATTAACAGAAACATCTCTGCCTTTGGCGGGGACCCTTCAAATATCACTGTCTCAGGGCAGTCCGCAGGCGCCATGAGCGTAGAGAGCCTGTGTGTTTCACCTCTTACGGAGAGCCTCTTTTCAAAGGCCATAATGCTTAGCGGTGGCGGAGTAAGCCCCCATTCTCATTTTTCTTCCTCATTGGAGGATCAGGTTTTGCTTGGAAAAAGATTTTGCGAATATATGAAAGTGCAGAATGGCACAGAGTTAAAAGAACTTCCCGCAAAGGATCTGATGCTTGGATTTTTAGACTTTTCCAGGTCACTGTCCGAAGATATCCGTTTCTGCATCCCCACCGTGGACGGTTACCTTCTTCCAAAGTCACCCTTTGAAATGGCAAATGAAGGAAATATGAAAAATATCCCATATATCCTGGGAACCACCAGCGAAGACATCCTGCCCGAGCTCTTCCATCCCATGGCAAAGGAATATGCCCTCCTGGCAGAAAGATTCTCCCATAAGCCCGTGTATCTGTATTATTTTTCACGTCAGCTTCCCGGTGATGATGCCGGCGCATGGCATTCATCGGATCTTTGGTACTTTTTCGGTACTTTGAAAAAATGCTGGCGCCCCTTCGAAGAACGGGATTATATGCTCTCTGCCCGCTATATGGATCACGTGGCGGAGTTTGTCAAAAACTCTTCACCCGGAGCAGACTGGCCGGCCTTTACGGAAAAAGATAAATTCATATTCAGTCTTAATTAGGAAATTATTGCAAAAGCTCTTTTATACGGTCGATCAAAGCATCCTTACCGGAGGATTTTAATATGTATCCCGCAGGCTTTAATTTAAGGACCTCTGTAATATCGTCCTTGTCGGTCACGCCTGTCAAAAATACTATGGGTATATCCTCGTTGTTTGGATCTGCTTTGATCATCCTGTATGCTTCCTTACCATCCACATCCGGCATCTCATAGTCAAGCAGTATCATGTCCGGATGGGTCCTCTCAAGGACTATCATTCCGCGCCTGGCGGATGTGGCAAGTTCCACATCAAAATGATCTTCCAGCATGTCCTTTGCCCTTCTGAGGAATAGTGGGCTGTCGTCTATCACAAGTATGGTATATCTGTTTCCCGCGCCCTTATTGGGAACTCTCTCCTTCATCACCTCGCTGAAATCAAGGCCCATTGAAGTTGTGACCGATTTCATGAGATTGTTGTCCACCACGGAATCGGTGTTTACAATTGCCCCCAAAGTCTCCAGATATCCCGCATATTTGTCATAATCCTCTTTTTTTCCAACACATACGATGGGGATCGAAGCATCCAGCTTTATCAGATGCTCATACACGTCTGCCAGATTGCCGGTCCCGTTCATATTGATAAGGATCATGTCCGGATTTACCATCTTTAGCATTCCCTCCACGGTTCTGGCATCCATGCTGCAGATCTTTACATTAAATTTTTTTGCCAGAAATTCCTTAATGGCCATGGTGGATGCGCTGGCCATTCCCACCAGCAATACTTTTTTATTCATCATAGACACTTCCTCCAAAACTGTGACTCTGATCTTCTTTTAATTCATCGGGCAAAAGCCGCTTTAACATGCCTATCAGATCGTCCCTGTTAATGGGCTTTGCCAGAAAGTCGTTGAACCCAAGCTCCAAAAACATCTTCTTCTCATCAGCGGAGCTGCAGGCTGTCATTGCAACTACGGGGATATTGCCCCTTCCCTCTATAAATGACATTCTCTGCCTTGTCTCTATTCCGTCCATCTCAGGCATCATGTGATCCATGAGGATGAGATCAAATGACTCTTTTTTTACTGCTTCCAGGCATTCCTTTCCGGATGAAGCGGTGGTGACATTGATCTTTGTGGGCTGCAGGAATTTCTTTACCACAAAAAGATTGATCTCTGCGTCGTCAACCACCAGGATCTTTGCTTTCGGCGCAAAAAGCTCATCTTTTTCTATATACTTTATCTTTCGTTCCGATATGTATTCATCAATGCTTCCAAGAGTGTCACTGCCTGCCACTTCCTGTTCAAGGTCAAAGTACATGCGGCTTCCCACTCCGAAGGTGGATTCTATTACCAGGCGGCTTCCCATGAGCTTTAAAAGTGAATACGCAATGCAAAGCCCAAGCCCTGCGCCTTCCGATGAGTAGGCACCCTTTATCTCAAGCTTGTCAAAAGCCACAAAAAGTCTGTCCAGGTCCTCGTCCTTTATACCGGTTCCGGTATCAACCACTTCAAAACGAAGGGATATTTTCTCTCTGTCAGAAAGTGCAGTCTTACCAAGAACCTTTACCCTTAGGGTCACTTCACCGCTGTCCGTAAATGAAACCGCATTGTCCACCAGGTTCTTTATGATCCTGGCGATCCGCCTTCTGTCACCATACAAAAACATTGGAATGTCCTCTGAAATGTCCGTTAGAAGATCAATTCCCTTTCCGGTGGCGGCATGGAGATTTTTCATATATATCTCCTGAATCATCTCTGCAAGATTATATTCCTCGCTTTGTATCTCAAGCTTTCCCGACTCCAATTTCGAATAGATCAGTATATCGCTTACAAGGTCCCGCAGGTCCTCCGCAGTGGTTCTTATCTTTAGTGCGTATTCGGCGGTCTCTTTTTGCCCTCTTCCTCTTAAGAGCATTTCGTCCAGGGTAACTATCTCGGCTATGGGCTTTTTTAAGTCCATGGAGGCGTTTGCAAGGAATTCGTTTTTGGCTTCATTTGCCTTTATGGCTTCTTCCTTTGCCTTTTTTTCCTCCTCGCCGGATTTTTCCAGAGATATCCTTGCCTCCGTTAACTTCTCAAAATCCGGTATCTCCATCTCAAAGAAAAGGATCAGCGTGGACATGGCGCTTCCGTATACCATCAAAAGCTGGCTTGGCATAAAATATTGCACAATGCCTGCTGCCACGGGGAATAGGAGGAATGTCAAAACCGCAAAGAACATCTTTTTTCGGAATTTCTCCCTGTTATCAACTATTATAAATGTTCCGTAAAAATATATCAGCATTGGAACCGCATAAAACAGTATGGGTATTCTGCCGTTTTCTGATGCTGATCCCACAGCCCTGACAACACCCCTTAAGACAAGGAGGTTATAAATGATCACAAATATCCCCGCCGTAAGGCAGATGATATTTGCCACATATTCTCTCTTACCTCTTACCCCGGCGCACTCCGCCACGAAATTGTAAAAGCATATGGCCATGGTCACCGTAAAGAAAAACTCCACGATTATGAGGGTCATGGCAATGGTATTTCCCTCAGGCCCCTGATAAAACCTCATTACCTCAACCGTTGAAAATTGAGAGAGCCCTGCAAAAAGGCCTGTGGTGATGAGATTTGTAAAAAGCTTCTCCCTGATCCTGCCGGTTGAAAAAAAGCCCAGCTGAATGATCAAAAGAAGCACATATACCACCAGCGCCGTCACCAGAAAAGAGATGTTAAAGTCAATATAATTACTGCTCATGGCTTTCACCTCCCTCTTTTACCAAAGCGGTGATCTGACAAATAAGTTCAAGCCCTGCCTCGGTGTCCAGGTTGTTTACTGCTTTTTCAAGTTTTTTTCTAAGGCCTGTGCAGGAATCAAAAATGGGCATTTTGGCAAGAGCTCTCATGTGCTCGTCCATGGAATCCACATCAAACTCTTCCATGGCCTGACTAAGTAATGCCAACACCGCCAAAAGCGCAGGCACGTCCGCATCCTTTTCGTTATTTTCCGTATCCTCGTCAATTGATTCAAAAAATGCTTTCACTGCACCCAGTTTTTCGATTAAAGGCCCATGGATCAGCATTAACGCCCCCATGTCATTATCTTTTGCGGCATGCTCCGCTTTTTTGGAAAGCTCCGACAGGTCATAGATACCCACCAAAGCCGCCGCACTTTTCATGGAATGGACCGCGATGGTGTAAAGCTTTAAGTTGTCATCATTTAAGCCTTCCTCTGCATAGCCTTTTATCTCCTCCGCGTTTTCATTAAAGGAGAGCATAAAGTGCCTCAGCACTTCCAGATATGAAGCCACGCTGTCAAAACCTGCCACGGCTCCGCCCACATCTACAACAGAGGAATTCATTATCCTGTTAAGCAAAATCTCATCCGCCTCGGAAAGCTTGACATCCTCCGTTTCGCTTTCCGTTTTTTCTTCTAAAAGGTCCTTTGGAAGGAACTTTTTAAGTATCCCGCAGGCGGCTTCCCTGCCCGCAGGCTTAGCCAGATATCCCGCAAAACCTTTCTCCAGATACATCTTCTCTGCGCCCTCGATGGCATTTGCCGTAAAAGCAATGGCGGGAACCCCGGGACACATTCCGTGTTCTCTTATATATTTTAACAGCTCAATGCCGTCCATATTTGGCATCATGTGATCGATTATAAGCAGGTCAAAGCTGTTTTTTTCAAGGATTTCTATGGCTTCCGCTCCGCTTGTGGCGGCGGTTATGTTTATTTTCGTATCCTTAAGCAGACGGCTTATCACAAAGAGGTTTATCTCCTTGTCATCCACCACCAAAAGCCTTGCCTTGGGAGCCACAAAGCCCTGATCGATCTCTAAAACCTTTTGCTCTTCCTCACCGGTTATGTTAAGGACCTCATTCATGCTCTTAAGCAGATCTCTTCCCGCTTCCTTCATTGAAAGCGCAACTTCCCTTAGTTTTTCATCCCCCTCATCCTTTATTATCATTTCATTAAGGCCAAGGATCGCGTTTAACGGGGTTCTGATCTCATGGGACATATTTGAAAGAAACCTCTCCTTTGTCCTGCTGGCATTTATGGCGGCAATCTTTGCCTCCTCCTCGTCCTTTCTCTGTTTTTCCAAAAGCTTCAGTGTTTCGCTGAGTGCTATAAAGTCTGGGATCTCAAAGGCATATAGAAAGATCAGACACACAAACACCAAAGACACCGTCGCCACCGTGGTACGCGTGGTCTTTCTCCGGATCACTATGGTGACAACATTAAAAAGAATCAAAAGAACCTGGGCAATATGGTTTCTGGCGCTGTAAAATTTCCTGTTTTTCAACAGTAACAGGATACCCAAAATGACATAGAAATCCCTGATGATAACAGATATCAGATAGAGACCGCTCTGGGTGTCTGATGTTTGGATGCTTTTTATACCAATAAATTTAATTATGGCATACAGTGCAAAAAAGCCCAAGTAACCAAGGATCACCGTGGTCATGACTTTTCCGACAGCCTCTCTTTTTGAGGGGACCTTCTCGTATATGTATTTATAAAAAAGATATCCCGTTATGGGCAGCACACCAAAAGAGAACATCTTTACAAAAAAACTGATGAGAAATGTAAGATGAAAAGAACTCTTTGAACTGACAACCTCAAAGATATTTAAAGCACAGCAGATCATTCCGCTATATACCAGTAAAAAATAATAGCGGTTTACTCTCTGCCTCTCTCTGAAATTGCTTTTACAGATTATAAGCATGGCTAAAAGCAAGAAAAACCCGGCCAGTTCATAAGAAATGTTATATCTCATTTGCCTTCACCCCGGCGAAGCGCCGATCTTTGATCTAAAGATATTTATATCTGTAATTAAGATACCATTTTTTTATTTTTTTGTCTATTTTGGGCTTCCCGAAAACCATAACAAAAACACCCCCCGGATCCAAAACGGAAACGGGAGGTGTAGGTTTACTGTTTATTGTTATCCGATCAAACCTTAAACTGTTTAACGATATCAGCAAGCTTGGCTGCCGCATCATCGATCCTCTTCTGGATATCATCAAGGGAGAGAACATTTCCTCTTACGATATCGGATGTTGCAGAAAGTTCTTCTGCTGTAGCTGCATTCTCCTCAGAAGCTGCCGACAAGCTCTCAACAAGGGACGAGATCTCTCCAAATCCCTTTGCCAGCTGATCGTTTATGCTCTTTAAGTCTATAACCGCACTGTTTACATCTTCCACAGTGGTGGTAATATCCGAGAAGCTTCCCTTGGTCTGAGCAACACTGCTGTTTTGCTTTTCCACATAGTTCTTTACCATCTCTGACTGTGCAATGGCTTCATTTGTATTCTTGTGAAGCTCTTCAAGGAGTGTATTGATGGTCTGAACACTTTCAGCGGACTGCTCTGAAAGGGATCTGATCTCATCCGCAACAACCGCGAATCCTCTTCCTGCCTCACCTGCTCTTGCTGCTTCGATGGAAGCATTCAGTGACAGAAGGTTTGTCTGATTTGCGATGGAAGAAATGAGGGTAGATGCCTCACTGATCCTGTTGCTGGAGCCTTCGATATTCTCGATTCCTTTAAAAATACTGTTAAATGCATTGACGCACTGGTTGTTTATCTGAGTCAGTTCTTCCACGATGTCCATTCCGGCCTTTGTTACCTTGCCGATCTCCTGTCCGGCTCCGGCCAAAGCTGATGTACTCTCCACCGAACTTCTCATGACGCCGTCCAATTCCTGCATCTCGTTTGCAATGGTCTCGATATCTGTAGCTGTCTGAGTGGCTGTGGTAGCCAGCTCTCCTGCCGCAGTATTTATGCTCTCCATGCTCTGCGCTGTCTCCGTGGTGGCATTTCTCATGGTCGTTACGGAACTGTCCAGATCATCCGACTCTTTATAAAGCACGGAGATGATCTCCTTCAGATTGGCCTGCATGCTCCTGAAGGACCTGGTCATCTGACCGATCTCGTCCTTTGCCTTTGTCTCAGGCACTTCCTGAGTAAGGTCATTTGTCGCAATTATATCAAGTCGGTCCTTTGTATCCTTGACACCCTTGGCTATGCTTCTGGATGTAAAGATTACGATCACCAGCACCACGATTATGATCACCAGATATCCTATGGTGATGGAATTGATCCTGGTATTTATGGACTGTGTCAGGACTGCGCCCTCTTTCTCGGCCCACTCTTCGGTTATCTCCTGTAGTCTGTCCAGATAACCTCTGGCATCTTTGAAGAACTGCTCCTGCTTTTCGATATCTCCGCTCTTCGCACTTACGTCGTAGGATGCCTTCCAGCGATTATATGAATCCACAAACTCATAGGAGATAGTCTCAAAATCCTCACCGTCCGACAAAGTCTTTTTAAAGAGAAGCTCATTGCCCCTTGCCAGATCTATGGCAGCATTCACTTTATCGATGGTCTGCTGAGCGTTCTCGTTAAAATCATCCACTTCACCGGCTTCTGCCCCGGCTATCCTGGAATATCTGGTGAAAGCTATCTGCGCCTGGTAAAAATCTCTGTCCGCCGCAAGAAGGTTATTGTTTATTTCATAGAGTGTGTCCAGATAAACCGACTCTGACTTAAACAACACATCCTGCATGTTTTTTCGCATCACTATGGCTGACAATAAAATCAATACAACCAAAGGGATCGTGATCAGTAAAATTTTCAAAAAGATTGATAAATTCTTCATACCTTGGCCTCCTCAAATGTCGTACTGGATTTAGTAGGTATATTTTACTACATAACTTCGGTTTTTTGAAGTCTTTTTTAAACAATCTGTACAAATATTTTAAATTTTCTGTCAATATATCTTCAGGCTCTCTGCATACTTCACTTACTTTTGCAAAAATACTGCCGGTGAGAAGAGATATCCCTGATAATTGTCACATCCCATCTCGTGAAGCGCTTTTCTTTTTTCCTCCGAATCCACATACTCTGCCAGAACCATCAGGTTGAGGCTCTTTGCAAGGCGGGTTATGGAGATGATGATGTCTCTTGAGTTTTCATATGTAAAGATTCCGTTTATCAGTGAGCCGTCAAGCTTTATGATGTCAAACATGTTCTCCCTCAGATAGTGGATCGAGGTCTGGCCCATGGAGAAATCGTCTATTGCCAGGAGGATTCCCATGTTTCTCAGTTCCCGAAGCGCTTTCTTGGTTTCATCCGTGAAAAACAGCGCCGCCTGCTCGGTTACTTCTATGCAGAGATTGAGGCCTTTAAAAGGCTGTCTGGCATTTAACTCTTTGCAAAACTCCAGATATCTTTCCGTTACAACCGTGGTTCCCGTCACATTTACCGAGAGCTTTACATCGTCTCCGAATCTTGCGGATACCTTTGGCCTGTCACGGAGAGCCGTCTCCAATATCCTCTCCTCAAGCTCCTGCAAAAATCCGCCTTCCTCCGCAAGCTTTATCACAAGGGGCGGATAGAGAAGTCCCAGTACCGGATGCTTCCAGCGAAGAAGCGCCTCCACACCGATGCATTCGCCCTCGTAATTGTATTGGGGCTGATATGCCAATACGACCTGCTTTTTTAAGCCGTACTTGATATCATTGCATAGGTCTTTTGCAAAGTCTCCGTTTACATTGCCCATCTCAGTGAGCCTGATATTTGCCATGGACAACTCATTTGCCTTGAAATAATCCATGAACGTATCATAATTTCTGTTGGCGTTTTCCATAGACCTTCTGTCCATGAGTCTCACAAAAGGTGTATATATTATCACGCCGATCACCACATTCACCACCTGAAGCAGTGCTCCTGCTACGCTTCCGGTAATCTGGTATCCACCGAGGATTATAGGGGTTGTCCAGGCGACGCTCGTTGTCACCATGGGAACGATACCTGACATGATGGCCAGATACGAAACCGTATAACACACAATTGGTGTCACCAGAAAAGGAAATACCATTATGGGATTAAAGATTATGGGAAGACCAAACACCATAAGCTCATTGATGTTAAAGATCATGGGCAAAGTGGCTGCAAGTCCGATACCTCTTCTGACTTTACTCTTTGAAAACAGCAATATGGAGATTAAGAGACATATGGTCACTCCGCATCCGCCCATAAGCACAAAGCAGTCAAAGAACTCTTTTGTAAGTATGGTGTGCGGAGCAAGACCTGCTGCCATGGCACCGCGATTGTCTATGACACCCGGTGCAAAGTAGGTTTGCATCACGCCTTCCAATGTATCGCTTCCGTGGATTCCGAAAAACCATAACACGGAGGAGATAAGTACAAAAAAGAATCCCTTCACGAATCCGTTTTCACCGAATGAGAAACACCAATTTGTAAAATTGATCAGCAGTGTCCTGAAGGAATCGACTTCAAATATCCTGCAGATCAAAGTATTAAGCAGTCCAAAAACCGCTGTAGTGCATGTTATCGGATAAATGGTAGACAACATTTTGTTGAAGTCTCTGTCAGCACCGATCAAAAACAGGGGCCTGCTGTGTTTCCTGAATAATTCAGTAAATCTCAAATAGAGTGCCGATGCTCCAAGGCCGGCTATTATGGCCAGAAACATTGACTTTGCACCCATGGAATCGGTTCCGAACGTGGGCAGATAACCGCCGGCCAGAATAAAGAATGCCAGCACCGATGACACGATTCCTCCACCCTTCACTATCCGGGCATCGCCTTTTAACTTCATGTATGCCCTGCTGATTGAGTATGCCATATAGACAGACAGGATCCCGAAAGTGGCGCTGTAGATGGCCTCAAACATTCTCAACAGGAACCCGTCCAGGAATGCTTTTATGAAATCCTGATATGCTTTTACGGGAAAAGTCTGAAGTATAAGCGCAAACGCTCCTATTATCACTATTGGCGTGATATGTATAAGTCCCTCGCGCACCGCCCTGACGACAGTCCTGTTTTCCAGACCGACAAATGCTTTTTCAAATTTTGCCTCACCCATTGTGTCCTCCAATTCTAAGCCTTTATCGACAATTGGGCTTTTTGGCACACAAAATGCCATTTTTTGAAATATTATTGAACTATTGTAACATACTTCAGGTATTTATTAAATATTTCTTTGTCTATTTTTTACAATGCCTATGGTCTCTTTTGGAAATCAGCATTGGAAATGATCTTTTTAAAATGGGATTTATTGTAAAAACACATCCTATGCTGTAGAATATGCCTTAATTGATTTTTGTTTTTTCTAAGAATGTGAGGTTATTTATGATACAAGCTGCTGTTTTTGATATGGACGGAACCATACTTGATACACTGGAGGATCTGACGGATTCCGTCAACGCCATTTGCGCT
>JAGDCK010000065.1 GCA_017958585.1 Lachnospiraceae bacterium | reverse complement strand
TCTGCATCGTAAACATATGCATACTTTTGATCTACAGCAAGATCGGAAGCAACCTGTATATAGTCCGGAAGAGGAAAATCACCGCAGGAGGCGGGATAATATTCATGCAAAAACTCATCGGATTCGATGGTACTCTTTAGCAGTTCATATCCTTCTCTGGATAATTGGTAGGACCGATAATAGCTTCCTCCAAACTTGCGGAACACTTGAATGTTGAAACTATGTCCCCAAGATGTCGTATGTTGTACGCCATCCACAAGGAGTGCATGGATGGTCTCGGGATTCATCAGGTGGATGGGTTCTGCTTCTTTTGTATAATCGTAGTTAATTACCTCTCCATTCTCGTCCAGGTAATTGCTACTGCCGTCTCCGAAGTTGTAGAGTCTGACAGAGGCCTGACTGATGTTGGAGCTGTTTGCGATGTAACTGTCATACGGCCAGATGTCTGCTTCAAAGCTCACAAATAAAACGCAGGTGCAGATGGGTACAAGGAGGAGTAATAGTTTGTGGGACCAAAAGGCCTTGAAGTTTACCTGGTGAATGATGTCCATCAGACCAAATACCAGGAATGAAGCAACTATTGCGCTAAAAATCCCCCAAAACAATCCACCGGATTCGTTGTTTGAAAGCTCGCTCATGAACCATGCACTGAGCATACCGGCCAGGACGGAGATAACGATTTTGCTTAAGAGAGCGTAGAGATTCTTCGGAGTTCCTCGCTCTGCAAGCTCACTTGGGCGCTTTCGATAGAGCTTATAGGCGATGAAAAAGTTTATGAGTAACAAAAGGATGCTTCCGATTATCAGAATCGGTGAATCAAGCCAGGAAAGGTCCTCATTGCGCATTCCCCAAAGGATAAACGGCGTGGCAAACGGTGAGAGCCATCCTATCTGATAAAGGCTTGGCGTCAGCCGGTTAAAGGAGTAGAAATAATCACTGGCATAAATATAATACATACCGTAAACGGCGATGAAGATAAATCCCAAAAACGCGATGTTGACCAAGGTGTTAAAAATATTGCCACACAAGAAAACTGCAATCAGACACACATGGTAAACCATCAAAAAGGACAGGACACACAAAAGCTGCACCTGCGCCATGGTGACAAACAGTTTTCCAAAGTAAAAGGCATCGCCGATCTTTGCAAACATTACAAGAAGGGATGCGATATTCCCCAAAATGCAGGGTACAAACCAGAAGAGGAAGCCGTTCAAATACCCTGCCAGGAAAAGCTTTTTCCTGCTGATGGGTGTGCTGTGATAGAGATCGACCATCCGCTTGGAGTACAGGTACTGAAAGCCAAATACAGAAACGATGATTGCTCCCACGATCAAGATGATGATCTGCAGGAGAAAATAATCAGTTCGTATATGCCCTAACGATAGATTAAACAACATGCGTGCTCGTGGTAGCTCGGTAGAATAACCGGGGGCGCGGTTATCCAATGTAAATAATATTAGGGATGGTCCAAGCAAAAACTGCACAATAGCAGACAGTACGAGCATCCAGCTCTTTCTGCGAAACTGCTGGAGCATTATTTTAGAGAGTGAGATGTTTGAAGTCATATCCGAGTACCTCCGTTTCACTGATAAAAATTTCTTCCAAAGTGAGGGGTAAAAGCTCCCAGAAGACAGGATGTAATTCTTCCATGGCAGCAGAGATTGCCTCTCTGGTTCCTCTGAGTGTCAATGTGAGTAGAGCCCCTCTTGACTCTTTTTGCAGAATTTCAAATCGCTCCGACAGTTTTTCAAGGTCGGACTCTGCAGTCATGACACACTGCACTTTGAAAATGCCAAGCTTCATATCGTCCAGATCTCTGGAAAAGAGAATGCCGCCCTTGTGGAGGAGTCCGATGTGTTCGCAGATATCCTCCAGCTCACGCAAATTGTGGGAGGCGATGATGGGAGTCATATTCCGCTCCTCCATCTCCTGAATGAACAGTCTCTTTACTGCCTGACGGATCACAGGATCCAAACCGTCGAAGGTCTCATCGCACAGAAGATACTTTGTGCCTGCACAGACCCCATAAAGGACGGAAAGTTGTTTTTTCATACCTTTTGAGAAGGTGTTGATCTTTCTCTTTTTGTCCAGCTTTAGGATTTCCAAGAGTCCAAAGAAACGCTCCCTGTCAAAGCTTGGATAGATGGTCTCATAGTAGGTGAGCATATCCTGTGGAGTGCTTCCCGAAAAGAAGAACTGATCATCCGAGATAAAGAAAATCTTGCTTTTTGCAGAAGGGTTTTCGTAC
>JAGDCK010000064.1 GCA_017958585.1 Lachnospiraceae bacterium | reverse complement strand
AATATACCATGCCAAAGACCAATCCCAATATTTTGACGGATTATTGCGGATATGAATCCACCGAGGAAAAGAGGGCGGTCATCGTATCTGATTATATTCCCGATTCCTTTGCCGTAGTAGACAGAGAGACGGGGGATATCGTCTATGAGGGAAGGATCATTTTAAAAACTTCCTCTTCAGGCACAGGATTTGGAGGAAAGTCAAAGGATGAGGGCAAGGTAAGCGCAAAGAGCGTAGGATACGCTGACTTGTCGGATTTTACAACTCCGGGTACCTATTACATTAAGTGTGAGAAGATCGGACTGAGCTTCGATTTTGAGATAAAAGAAGAACTCTATCTGGAACTCTTAAATGAAGCTTTGGAAGAAACTTACGGAAAATGTGAGAGCGGGGAGGCATCCTTTGATGAGATAGTGATGCTCTTTACCGCCTATGAATGGTATCCGGAGTGTTTTACGGACGAGGATGAGAATTCCGTTCCGGATATGCTGGATGTGATGTATAAATACATGGCCACCATGGAAAACGGTGACAGCAGCGAGAGCGACTCAGTTTACAAGGCGGCGATCCTTGCGCAGTTTGGATATCTGTATCAAAACTATGACAAAAACTATGCCACTTCCTGCCTGAAGCTGGCAGGCGCGTATTTTGCTCAAAGCCAGACCACAAGCCATCAGGATGCCGAGAGCTTCTATGCACTCACGCAGCTCTACAGAGCCTCCGGAAAATACAGTTACAGAGAGCAGTTAAAAAACTACGGAGATTTTTTTGTAAATAACAGCACCTATCTGGAGAAGGATTATTATCTCTACGGTGCCATGGCGTATATGACCACCAGACAAAAGGTGGATGTGAATATCTGCAAGGTCCTGATGGACGACATAAAGGCAAGGGGTGAGGAGGTAAGCAGTCACCACGAGGACATGATAAGCCCCGTCACCGCCAAAAACAGTGGCCCCTCAGAGATCCTGAAGCGGGCGAGGGACATGATCTTTGCAAACTTTGTATTGCCCAGCTATCAGTACAACAGGACCCTTGAGGAGATAATGCATTATCTCGGTGGTATAAACCCGGATGCAAAGTGCTATTATGATGAGGAGGACCACAGCGATTACATATTGCTGTTAATTCAGCTGGCAAATGTGGTAAAGCCTCAGGAATAGATCAGAAAATGAACTTATAAAAATATATAGACTAACTATGAATGGAGAAATGAAAATGAAAGTAGTGGTTTTGGCTGGAGGAACCAGCACGGAGAGAGATGTATCCCTTATCTCCGGAAAAATGATTTACAATGCATTAAAAAAGAACGGTCATAAGGCCATCATTCTGGATGTATATCTGGGATATGAGGGCGACACTGATGATATATTTGAAAAAGACACGGACTGGGCGGGAAGTATTGCAAAGATTTCCGAGAAAAATCCCAACCTTGATCAGATAAAGGCCATGAGAAAAGCAGGCACCAAGGGATTTTTCGGCCCCAATGTCATAAAACTCTGTCAGGAGGCAGATGCCGTATTCATGGCTCTTCACGGTCAGAACGGTGAGGATGGAAAGATTCAGGCCACATTTGAACTTATGGGTATCCCCTATACAGGAACGGACTTTGTCAGCGCGGCAATGTCAATGGACAAGGGTATCACAAAGGATATTTTCTATGCCAACAATATTCCCACTCCTGCAGGCATCAGACTTAAAAAAGGCGAGAAGGAAGAGAGAAAAGTTCCTTTCCCCTGCATCGTCAAGGCAGCCTGCGGCGGTTCCAGCGTCGGGGTAACCATAGCAAGAAATGAACACGAATATGAACTT
>JAGDCK010000063.1 GCA_017958585.1 Lachnospiraceae bacterium | reverse complement strand
TAAGTTTAGATTTGAGGTTAAGAGCCTATCTTCTTGTGAAACGGTCAATATGAGTGACGATATTTGTAGATGGAACTGTTAGGGTTTTCGGAAGCAGAAACAATACACTGATTGAGAACGCAATTTTTAGAGACTATAGGCGCGCCTATGGTCTTTTATTTTTTTATAAAAATAAAAAGGCCGTTATCCATCAAAGAATTTTCGTGTTGGAGGAAAAGGCAGTGGACAAGGCCATGCAAAAGAGAGCTCCCATTTATGAGGCTCTTCAGGAATTCAGAAAAAAGAGAGTTGTACCTTTTGACGTGCCCGGGCACAAAAGGGGCAGGGGAAACCCGGAGCTTGTGGAGCTCTTGGGAGAAAAATGTGTGGGGATCGATGTAAATTCCATGAAGCCCTTAGATAACCTGTGCCATCCGGTCTCCGTTATCAGAGAGGCAGAGAGACTTACGGCAGATGCTTTTCATGCGGAGAATGCATTTCTCATGGTGGGCGGAACCACATCTGCGGTGCAGAGCATGATCCTGTCAGCCTGTAAGAGGGGCGACAAGATTATTATGCCAAGAAACGTCCATAAGAGTGCCATAAACGCTCTGGTCCTCTGCGGTGCGGTGCCGGTATATGTAAATCCTGAGACCGATGCCACCCTGGGAATAAGCCTTGGTATGAGGATAGATGAGGTAAAAAAAGCAATAGAGGAAAATCCGGATGCAGTTGCGATATTAGTAAACAATCCAACCTACTACGGCATATGCTCCGATATCAGATCCATCGTAAAACTGGCCCATGCCCATGGCATGATGGTGCTTGCTGACGAAGCTCACGGAACCCATCTGTATTTCGGAAAAAATCTTCCGGTGGATGCCATGACTGCGGGAGCCGATATGGCGGCAGTCTCCATGCACAAATCCGGTGGAAGCCTTACGCAAAGCTCCATACTCCTCACAAACAAGGGAGTAAATGCCGACTATGTGAGGCAGATAATAAACCTGACCCAGACAACTTCCGCTTCATATCTCTTACTGTCAAGTTTGGACATCTCCAGGAGAAACCTGGCCCTAAGAGGCGAGGAATCCTTTGAAAAGGTGTCAAAGATGGCAGAGTATATGAGGGGTGAAGTCAACAAGATAGGCGGTTACTACGCTTACGGCAGAGACCTTATAAACGGCGGAAGTATCTATGACTTTGATGTGACAAAAATGTCCATATACACTTTGGGCCTGGGACTTGCGGGCATCGAAGTATACGACCTGTTAAGAGACGAATATGATATTCAGATAGAGTTTGGAGATATCTGCAATATTCTTGCTTACATCTCCATCGGTGACAGAGCCCAGGATGTGGAGAGGCTGGTGGGAGCACTGGCGGACATCGCAAGGCATTACAAAAAGGACAAGACAGGAATGCTGTCCGGAGAATATATCAATCCAAAGGTTATCTGTTCACCCCAGGATGCTTTTTATGCCAGAAAAAAATCTGTTGACATTGAGAGCAGTGTGGGCATGATATCGGGTGAATTTGTAATGTGTTATCCCCCGGGTATACCGATCCTGGCTCCCGGAGAGCAGATCACAAAAGAGATTGCAGAGTATATTGTATATGCAAGAGAAAAAGGCTGCTCCATGCAGGGAACCGAGGACCCTGAGGTTAAGCGCCTGAAAGTGCTGGAATAAATAGTTTAAGTAGACGGATGTTTTTTATAGTGGCCTTTTAAGGTATCGGAAAGGAATGAATTATTATGGAAATGTGGTTTTCCGAGTATCATACAGACAATGTAAAGCTCGATCTGAGAGTGGAAAAACAGCTTTTTTCCGGGGAGAGCGACTGTCAGCGAATAGATGTGTGTGAATCAGTTGAATTTGGCAAATTCATAGCCTTGGACGGAGAGATACTTTTTTCCGAAAAGGATGAATTCATCTACAACGAGATGGTAAGCCATGTGCCCATGGCGGTTCACCCTTCGGTCAAAAAAGTGCTAATAATCGGTGGAGGCGACGGTGGAGTTGCCGCAGAGCTTATAAAATATCCCGGTATCAGGCAGATCGACGTGGTGGAACCCGACGAGATGCTGGTGGAGGTATGCGCGGAGCATTTCCCGGAATTTTCAAAAGGTTTAGATGACCCGCGAGTAAACATTTTTTATCAGGACGGCCTCAGGTTTTTGAGAGACAAAGAGGAAGAATACGATCTGATAATAAATGATGCGACGGACCCCTTCGGCCATACGGAAGGGCTTTTTACAAAAGAGTTTTACGGAAGCTGTTATTCAGCGCTTAAGCCTGACGGTGTTATGGTATATCAGCACGGAAGCCCCTTCCACGAGGAGGACAGGATAGAGTGTGTGAAAATGCACAAGAAGGCTTACCAGGCTTTCCCCATAAGCCGTGTTTACCAGGCACATATTCCCACTTCCCCTTCTGGATACTGGCTCTTTGGATTTGCATCTAAAAAGTACCACCCATTGGAAAACATGGACGCGGACGGATGGAACGCCCTTCAGATCGACACCAGATATTACACCACAAACCTTCACAAGGGAGCATTCATGCTTCCAAAGTATGTGGAAGATATGCTGGAAGAGGCGGAAGACGAGATAGAACACAAATAGTTTGATACATATAAAACAAAAAATCGGAGGATTATTATGAGCAGAGTACTTATCATCGGCTGCGGAGGAGTAGCCCAGGTTGCAATAGCAAAATGCTGTCAGAACAGCGAAGTTTTCAAGGAGATTATGATCGCATCCAGGACCAAGTCAAAATGCGATGCCGTAAAGGAAAAACTTCAGCCCACCACAAAGACTGTAATCGAGACAGCCCATGTGGACGCTGACAATGTGGATGAGGTGATCGCCCTTATAAATTCATACAAGCCCGACGCCGTATTAAATGTGGCACTTCCCTATCAGGATCTGACCATTATGGATGCATGCCTTGCCTGCAACGTCCACTATATAGATACCGCAAACTATGAGCCCGAGGATACCAATGATCCTAAGTGGAGAGCAATCTATGAAAAGAGATGCAAGGACCTTGGGTTCTCAGCATATTTTGATTACTCATGGCAGTGGGCATATGAGGAGAAATTTAAAAATGCCGGCCTTACAGCGCTCTGCGGAACAGGGTTTGACCCGGGAGTTACCAGCGTCTTTGTGGCATATGCAAAGAAGCACTATTTTGACGAGATCGACACCGTTGATATCCTTGACTGTAACGGCGGAGACCATGGTTATCCCTTTGCAACCAATTTTAATCCCGAGATAAATCTGCGTGAAGTATCCGCACCCGGTTCATATATGGAAAACGGAAAGTGGATCGAAGTTCCCGCCATGTCAATAAAGAGAGAGTACGATTTCCCTGAGGTTGGAATGAAGGATATGTATCTGCTTCACCATGAGGAGATCGAAGCTCTTGGCAGAAACTTCCCCGAGATCAAGAGAATCCGTTTCTTCATGACTTTCGGACAGAGCTACCTGACACATATGAAGTGTCTGGAAAATGTAGGTATGCTGGGTACAGAACCTGTTGAGTTTGAAGGGAACCAGATTGTGCCTATTCAGTTCTTGCGTCGTCTGCTCCCAGATCCCGCTTCGTTGGGACCACGTACAGTGGGAAAGACCAATATCGGCTGTATCTTTACAGGTGTAAAGGACGGAAAAGAGCGCACCTTATATATATATAATGTGTGTGACCATCAGGAATGTTACAAGGAAGTCGGTTCACAAGCCATCTCTTATACGACAGGTGTTCCTGCTATGATTGGAACGATGATGGTTCTGAAAGGTCTGTGGAAACGTCCTGGTGTGTTCACTGTAGAAGAGTTCGACCCAGATCCATATATGGAGGCCCTGAACAAATGGGGACTTCCTTGGCAAGTGGATGAGAATCCGGTTTTGGTGGATTAGAACGGATGATGATGACTCCTTATTTCGTTATTGATGCAGATTTGATCGAAGCTAACCTGCGTGTACTTCGAGGTGTGATGGATCGTACCGGTTGTAAGATTCTGCTGGCGCAGAAGTGTTTCAGCTGTTATGGTCTGTATCCGCTTATTGCGCAATATCTCTGTGGTGCAACTGCCTCTGGACTTTATGAGGCACGGTTGTGTCATGAAGAGATGAGTGGGAAGGAGAACCACATCTTCTCGCCTGCATTTCAAGAAGACGATATGGAG
>JAGDCK010000062.1 GCA_017958585.1 Lachnospiraceae bacterium | reverse complement strand
CTGAAGTGATGCTCCGTTACAAAAATCGCACTCCAAATTTTCCCTACTGTTTCGGAATAATTCATCAACTTTACTAACAAGATCTGAAGAATCCCTTAAACGATTCAGTATTTCAATAAATTCTTCTTTACTGATACTTGTCCTGAATTCAGCCATCACGCACCTCCGATGTTTTTCTTTTATCGTATGATATGCGTGATTTTTGTCATTGGACGGATAGTCCAAAATTCCGGCTATGCAACAAATAGCGAATAATACGCCTGCATTCGCTTTATGAAACGAACCGAATTTACTTCTACGGTCGGGTAGTATTCATAAGCATACTTTGAGTATTGCTTTACTAACAGATCCTCCATATGAACATGGAACAATTCACTAAGGCAAAGAAGATTATCAACTGAAGGCAGTATTATTCCCTTAAACCATCTGTACACCGGTTGCGGGCATGATAATCCCAGATACTGCTGGATATCCTTTACGCTATATCCATTTTCATATGCATATTTTCGGAGATTGTTTCCGCTCTTCTCCATATCAATTATAGTTTTACTTTCAATCATTCGTCCTGACCCCTTTTATTCTGTAATAATCCTCCATCTCAACATCCAGCGTAATAGCTTTCGGACGGGTGTTGCTCACCCTCTGCAAAAGCACGCAGCTTTCAACATGGTTTGTCCAGGGGAACATCTCAACACCCACCGCACGGCTGACTTTGTAACCTCTTTTTGTGATAAACTTAAGATCCCTTGCCAAGGTCTCCGGATTGCAGGATACATAAACCACTTTTTCAGGTCCCATCCTGACAACGGCTTTCAAAAATTCTTCGGTGCTGCCGCTTCTGGGCGGATCCATCAAAACCACATCACACTTTACGCCTTCTTCTGCCATTTTTCCTATGAATGAAGTTGCATCATCACAGTAAAACGAAGCATTTTTTACTCCGTTTGCCCTGGCGTTATTTACGGCATCCTTTACCGCCTCGGGATTAAGTTCCACGCCGATCACGTTTTTTGCATTTCTTGATGCAATGAGTCCGATGGTACCTGTTCCGCAATAAGCATCCAAAACCGACTCGCTGCCTGCAAGAGACGCAAATTCCATAGCCTTCTTGTACAGTATCTCCGCCTGTACGGGATTTACCTGATAAAAAGACTGAGGTGAGATCCTGAACCTCATGCCACAGAGCTCGTCCTCTATATATCCCTTTCCGTAGACCGGGATATCACGCTTTCCTAAGACCATGCTCGTATTACGCTCATTTACGTTTATCACAATGGTTGAAATCTCAGGATGGACTTTTATCAAAGCTTTTACAAAATTGTTCTTTGAGGGCAAAATCGGGCTTGTGAGCACAAGCACTACCATGATCTGTCCCGTGGAGTATCCCACCCTCACCAGCACATGCTTAAGAAGGCCAAAACCATTTCTCTCGTTGTAGGGTCTTATCTTAAAAGATTTCAAAAGCCCCCTTATGGTGACGATTATCTCATCGGCCTTTTTGTTCTCTAAAAGGCAGTTGTCCATGGGCACGATACGCCTGCTCTTCTCCTCGTATATGCCGGAGATGATATTGTGTTTTGAATCTTCGCCAAAGGTGGAGAGCACCTTATTTCTATAGTGATAAGGATCCTCCATGGCTATAAATTCTTCCGTTTTTACAAAAGGAGCCAAAAGCTTATTTAAAGCCTTTGACTTTTCATTTACTTCCTCTTGATATTCTTTGTCTATCCAGCTGCATCCTCCGCATTTTCCAAACGCAGGGCATGGACTTTTCTTTTTTGCACTCATAATTGCTCCTCATATCAGGCTTTAATGTGCCATCATATATTCGCTCCAGGAATACTGGCTCATAAACTGGCCGGTGTAGTTTCCAAGTTCTCCCGATGAGCTGTTGATCCAGTCATAGTAATCGCACTTAAGCATATTTACATTTACGGCTATGTTACCTCTCGATGCACAGATCAGATCCTCACATCCGATTTCCCTCAGGGTATCCATCAGATCCTTTTTCAGATTTCTGAAATAAGAGGCATGGGATTCATCATCCTCAAACATGGCCGCCACGATCTCATTGTTGGTGCAGGAAGCTCCGTTACGGGCAACCAGATAAGCCAACAATTCCTTGGTCTTTTCATATTTGAACACAATGGGAATATTTTTGTAGAGAATATCGAAATTGCCAAAGCATATCGCTCTCAGGCATTCGCTTGTCTCCGAGACAGGGAATCTGAGATTCTCCAGCGAGCCTTTTATCTTTTCCGCCGTGATGGGTTTCATCAGGTATCCGCTGCAATACATGTCAAAAGCGTCCGCCATATACTCGGAGTAACCTGTGCAAAACACTATATTGACATTGGGCCGGTACGATTTGATGGTCTTTGCAAGCTCGATCCCGTTTATCTGACGCATGTTGATATCCATAAAAGCAACATCCACTCTGTGCTCCTTGATATATTCAAGAGCTTCCCCTGCTTTTTTGAACTCATGGACATTTGCACATGGCTGCACATTCTTTATGCACTCCACAAGATTTGCCAGCATGATCGCTTCGTCGTCAACTGCGAGAATTTCCATAAATATACTTTGTCCTTTCCCAAAATGGCGCAAAATACGCACATGTTTTCTTTTGAAATCAGCCTCGTATATACCCAAAATCCCTTAGATATTACCATTATAAAGTGTTTTAAAAATTTATACAATTTATTTTTAAAAAATGCTTGCATTTTTATTTTACCCTTGCTATAATAGCATCTGTTGACACGGGGTGTGGCTCAGTTTGGTTAGAGCGCCGTCTTAGGGAGGCGGAGGTCGCAAGTTCGAATCTTGTCACTCCGATTAAGTCGTTTTCGAAAGAAAACGACTTTTTTGTTGTAAAAAAACCGGTATGTTTCAATTCACATACCGGCTTTTATGTTTTTATTAATGAAGTTCTTAATTATCCTTCTCTGCAAGTACCCTTATCAAAAACTCCCATACTCTTGTGGTTGAAGCAACGCTTAATTTTTCTTCAGTGGTATGGATGTCCTGCATATCGGGACCGATGGATACGCAGTCAAGATCTTTTAGCTTATCGCCCAAAAGTCCGCACTCAAGACCTGCATGGATTGCCTTCACTTCAGGCTTTTTGCCATACATATCTTCAAATACGCGAACCATCTTGTCTCGAAGAGGTGAATCGACTCTGTACTTCCATCCTGGATATGAGCCTTCAACAGTGATGAAACCGCCTGCCAGCTCTGTTACCGCACGGATCTTTGCTATAAGAGCATCCTTTGCTGAGTTTACGGAACTTCTGACTGAGAAATCCGCATGGAGGACAGTTTCTTCCTCATTTAACCACAGCATTCCAAGATTAAGTGATGTCTCCACAAGACCGGGAACTGATGAAGAGTTTGCCATAACGCCGTTAGGAAGGGCTGTAATATAGGAGGCAAGCCAGGCAGTCTCCACGTCTGAAATCACGTTGTATGTGCCCTTTTTGCCGGGTTTTAATGTGATCTTAAAGTCCGGATCCTTCTCGCCCAGTTCGTCTCTTATCTCGTTCTCAAGGGCCTTAATAGTCTTTTTAAATGATTTCTCATCGTTTTCATCGATCACCACGGTAAACACTGTCTGTCTGGGGATCGCATTGTCAGCAAGTCCTCCCTTTGCCTTCAGGATACATGCATTGTATTTGTCGTTTAACTCAAGGAGTACACGGCCAAAGAGTACGTTTGAATTTCCTCTCTCGCACTTTATCATCTCACCGGAATGTCCTCCGAGAAGTCCTCCGACTTCGATCTCAAAAGCGACGCCGTGCCACTGCACTCTCTCAAAAGAAAGATTGCAGTTTACTCTTGCACCGCCCGCGCAGCTTGTGAGGAATATTCCCTCGTCCTCGGAATCGAGGTTGATCATACGGCTTCCCTTAAGACCTGAGAGATCGATCTCTCTGGCGCCGTCCATTCCTACCTCCTCATCCACCGTAAAGATGCATTCAAGGGCAGGCGCCATGATGGAATCATCATCCAGGATAGCCATCATATATGCAACTGCGATACCGTCGTCTCCTCCAAGGCTTGTGCCCTCCGCATCTATGATATCTCCGGAGAGTCTGAGTTTCAAAGGATCCTTTTTCATGTCGATATCAAGACCGGGTTCACTTACAGCCACCATATCCATATGACCCTGCAAAATCACTGTAGGCTCGTTCTCATAACCCTTTGACGCGGGCTTTTTGATGATGACATTTTTAAAATCATCCTGAATGTATTCAAGGTTTCTCTCTTTTGCAAAATCTGCGATATAATTGCTTATCTTCTCCACATTTCCGGATCCGTGTGGAATCTGGGTAATGGCCTCAAAATATTTAAATACGAGCTTAGGCTCAAGTTCTGATAATACGCTCATTTTTTTCTCCTTATTGATTTTGACCTGCCAACTCTTTTATTGTATTCATAAGTTCCAGGTCGGACTCTGTAATCTTTAAATTGGTGGCAATGGGTGCCTGTCCCGGCTTAGTGACGGTGATCTCTATCACAGTCCCTGCGGGCACGGATTCCTCTCCCCTCATAAATACCGCTTTCAAAAATGGTGTGAATTTCGGGTGATTGGCCGTAAAAGTATTCTTTGCCGCCATTAATTTCATCATTGTAGCAGGATTGATCATAAAACATTCCATTCCTTTCCGTTACCT
>JAGDCK010000061.1 GCA_017958585.1 Lachnospiraceae bacterium | reverse complement strand
TTTTGAGATAGTCCTTATCCTTGAATAAATATGTATAGGATGTTATAATGTTACGGAGTGGGCAATTTGCTATATTGTGTAAAAACAATATACTATTGCGTAAAAAGACGAAATTATAAGGATGGTAATTTATGAAGTTATTTGGACGAAGTAAATCCGAAATGAATTACGACGAGGATGAATTTTACGAAGATTCCTATGAATCCCTTGAATATGAAGATGAGTATTATGAGGAAAATCCTGAGGATGGGGCATATGAGGCCGAAGAGTATGAGGACGGCGAATATGCTGAAAACTATGAGGATGGTGCAGAGGAAGCCTACTACGCAGAAGGCGGGGAAGGCGAGGAGTACTATGCCGACGAGGAAGGCGAGTATTACGAAGAGGATGCACCCGGTGATGAATATTATGAGGATGAGGTTTACGAGGACGAAGCCTTTGACGAAGCTGCTGATGTGGAATATATGAGCAGTGACGATGAAAATTTCCTCTCCGAATATGATGATTATGAGGATGAACCGGCTGAAGGATTCTTTGCAAAGATCGGTGAATTTCTCATGAACATGACCACCACGGACAGAGTTGTGGCCCTTGGAGGCGTGCTCGTCATCGCACTTCTTGTGCTGGCAGGAGCACTTCTTATCCACGGGACAAAGAACACCAAGGATACCAAGGATTATACTTCGATAGGAACACAGCTTGCGGGCATTACCACCATAGGCGAAAAGGGACTTATTGCCGTGGATGAAGCCGTTGCCGCAAAATTCGTGGTGGATGAGGTCGACGATGAGACCGAGGGATATGACGAGGAAGACTTCAATGCAAATGTTGTGGTTGTAATGAACCTCACATCTGTTTTGAAGGATCTGAAGATCAAATTTAATAACAAGTCTTCGGGAAAACTCGTTTCGAACGTTCCTTTTGAGGTAACGGTTGAGTTTTCAGACGGCACAAAGGAAACCTGGAAAGATGATGATATGGACGGAATCATCTACAAAAAGGGAATAAAGACCGGAAAGTGCAAGGTTACATTAAATGAGCTTGACGGTGAAAAATACGAGAGATTTACGCTTCCTTTGGACACAAAGACCATTGATGTAAAGAGCGAGATCGCATATGAAAAGATCGATGTATCCGATGAGGTAAAGACCGAGGCTGAGATCGATGTGGCAAAGGAAGATACCGCCGCAAACGATACTGTTGTGGAGTCAAAACTCACAGACACTGTTGAGTGGGTTGCAAGTACTCAGACAGCGGACAATTATGTGCAGGTATTAAAAACCGATCTGGTGGATCCCATGAAAGTAGCTCTGGCAAAGAAGTTCTTCAGGATCACATTAGATTCAGTGTCGGATGGCGATAATGAAAACCAGGGCGGCAATGGTAACGGTGAGCAGGGCGGAAATGAAGGCGGAAGCGGATCCGGAGAGACCGGTGGAGATCCGGCACAGGATACTGCAGTTGATACCATCACCCTTTCAAAATCATCATCAAGTCTTGAGGTTGGAGGAAGCGAAACCTTAACAGCTGTTTTAAAGAATGCGGCAGGAACGGAACTTACAGGAAAGACTGTTACCTGGACAAGTGACAAGACGGATGTTGTAACAGTAAGTTCAAGCGGTGCCGTAACAGCTTTGAAGGCAGGAAGTGCAAAGATCACGGCTTCATGCGAAGGAAAGAGTGCAGAGTGTACCGTTACAGTGACTGCGGGACACAGTACATTTACAATTGATATAAGTCCCGCCACTGTTAATGTGGCAAAGGACGGAACCGTGAAGGTAAAGGTAACACCTACGGGAGCCACCGAGGGAGAAGCACTTACTTACAGCCTTACTCCTGCCGGCAATGAGTTCTTCAGCGCTACCATAGATCATACAAAGGGTGAGATCACCATCAAGGGATTAAAACTCACCACTGCGGCCCAGTCAGTGACTGTATCCGCAAACTACAAAGAGGGAACACAGATAACAGCTCCCGCAAAGACATTGAATATCAATGTTGTGGACAAGTATGCCATCGCTCTTGACAAAAAGACTGCCACAGCATTTGTGGGCGCAGAGGATGCGGATAAGCTGATCCTTACCGCAACCATTACAAATGCGACAGTTGCCAATACAGCCGTAAAGGCAAAGTCAAGCGACGAGAGCGTTGCCACTGTTTCCGTAAGCGGTACAAACAAAGTGATCGTAACAGCACTTAAGGCAAGTGCTAATCCCATAGACATCACCGTTTCCTACAAGGAAGAGGGCGGTGAGGAAGTAAGCGAAGTTTGCAAGGTTACCGTAAAGGACAATCCTAAAAACGACAAGACCACAAAACTTCTCACAAAGGATGGTGTGCAGGTATTCGTACTTGAAAACGGAGCCTACAGAGAGGCAACATATGCGGATTATTATACAGCATCAGCCTTTTATCTGAAGGGTGAGATCAAGTATACCGGATGGCAGACCATAAAGGGAAATGTTTACTTCTTTGACAAAAACGGAAAGAAGGTTACCGGAGAGCAGGTTATCCAGGGCGCGAAATACACATTTGCCAGCGACGGCAGCCTGGTTCTCGGAAACGGAGCCATGGGCATAGACGTATCCAAGTGGAACGGAAGTATCGACTGGAAGGCAGTTAAAAACTCCGGTATATCCTACGTCATCATCAGATGCGGATACAGAGGTTCATCTGCGGGTTCGCTTATCGTTGATCCCAAGTTTGCATCAAACATTAAGGGTGCATCGGCAGCGGGACTCAAGGTTGGTGTATACTTCTTCACCCAGGCGATAGATGAAGTCGAGGCGGTTGAAGAGGCATCATTTGTATTGGATCAGATCAAAGGATACAAGATCTCTTACCCTGTGTTCCTCGACGTTGAGGGAAGTAACGGTCGTGGTGACAAGATCAGCAAGGAAACCAGAACCGCAGTTATAAAGACTTTCTGCGAGACCATAAAGAGAGCGGGTTATACACCGGGTGTTTACGCAAACAAGACATGGTTAAATGAAAAGATGAATGCAAGTCAGCTTTCAGCTTACAAGATCTGGCTTGCCCAGTATGCTTCAGCGCCTACCTACACAGGCAGGTATGACCTCTGGCAGTACTCTTCAAAGGGTAAGGTCAGCGGAATCAGCGGAGATGTGGATCTGGACTGGAGTTATTTAGGATATTAATCTTTCGTTTTTCTTAAAAAATCGACAAAGATTACTTTAGTTTTCAAAAGTATTATAAGTAAAGATCATTTGCAAAAATGAGTAAAAAGTAAGTACTGATGCATATTTGAAATGCATTTTAAGGAGGAGAAAAAAGCATGAGAACCTATTTGGTAACCGGAGGAGCAGGATTTATCGGTTCAAACTACATTCACTATATGTTCAGAAAATATGGTGATGAGATCAGGATCATCAACGTTGATGCTCTTACATACGCAGGAAATCTTGAGAATCTGAAGGACATTGAGAATAGAGATAATTACACATTTGTGAGAGCAAATATTTGTGACAAAGATGCAATAGCAAAGATCTTTGCTGAAAATGATATCGACAGAGTCGTTCATTTTGCAGCAGAGAGCCACGTTGACAGAAGTATCAGAAATCCCGAGGTTTTTGTACAGACAAACGTACTCGGAACTGCAGTAATGCTCAACTGTGCAAAGGCTGCATGGGAACTTCCTGACGGATCATTTAAGGAGGGTAAGAAGTTTTTACATGTGTCAACGGACGAAGTGTATGGTTCGCTTCCCGATGAC
Source organism: Lachnospiraceae bacterium (assembly GCA_017958585.1). Classification (GTDB taxonomy): domain Bacteria; phylum Bacillota; class Clostridia; order Lachnospirales; family Lachnospiraceae; genus RGIG10340. The sequence continues at coordinate 12,795 of JAGDCK010000061.1, read as the reverse complement.
GACAAGGCTTTCTTTTATGAGACCACACCTTACGATCCCCACAGTCCTTACTCAGCAAGTAAGGCCAGCTCCGACATGCTGGTAAAGGCATATATGGATACATACCATTTCCCTGCAAATATTACCAACTGCTCGAACAACTACGGACCTTACCAGTTCCCCGAGAAGCTGATCCCTCTTATCATCAACAATGCTCTTCAGGGAAAGAAGCTTCCCGTATACGGAGACGGAAAGAATGTAAGAGACTGGCTTTTTGTTGAGGATCACGCAAAGGCCATCGATATGGTACAGGAACAGGGCAGACTTTTTGAGACATATAATGTAGGTGGTCACAATGAAAAACAGAACATTGAGATCATCAACATCATCATTGAGACACTTCAGGAGATGCTGCCGGATTCAGATCCCCGCAAGGCGCTTGTGACAAAGGATCTCATTACTTATGTGGAAGACCGTAAGGGTCATGACAGAAGATACGCCATCGCTCCCGACAAGATCAAGGCTGAGATCGGCTGGTATCCCGAGACCATGTTCAAGGACGGCATCAAAAAGACCATCGCATGGTTCTTTGAGCACGAGGACTGGACGAAGAATGTCACAAGCGGTGATTACCAGAAATATTATGATGATATGTATGGGAGAAACCATTAATGTTTAAGGATAAAGAGCATAAAAAAACGGTGCTTATCCTGTTTATCCTGATTTTGTCTTACGGTTCCGTTGCGGCTGCCGGTCATCTTTCCAAAGTGATCGGGGCAACGGCGGTTTATAACGGAGTTACATCATTTGGGATGAATCTCACAGCCTGGGTCATGTATGTGGCAACTTGCGTTATGCTCTACAGAATGACTGGGCGCAGTGACAGACGTTTGCATGTGGTTTCTTTGGCTTTGGGGCTGTTTGTTTCTACCGGCTGTGTCTGGGGAACCTATGCTCACTTTAAAAATGATATATTTACAGATGCATCCACCATTCTCACACAGATCGGAGTCATTTTGGGACTGTCTCTTTTTTCTGTTACTCTCTGTGAAGAGCTATTTCTGATAGCAGAACGATTCAGAGATATCATGGCAGGCGAAGAGATCAGGGAAAAGAGTCTCCGCCGTTTTCTGACGGCATGGGGAATTATCTTTGCCTTCTGGTTCCCGGTCTTTCTGGCTTTTTGGCCGGGAAATTTTGTGGTGGATTCAGCATATCAGCTGCAGAATGTCATTGAAGGATATCATTTCACTCACCATCCTCTGGCTCACACGCTCCTTATGGGAGCAGCTTATAATTTCGGACGATCCATTGGGAATGCTTCGGCAGGCGCACAGATATATACTTTGATCCAGATGCTGGTTTTAAGTGCTTCCTGTGCTTATGCGGTGACTTACATTTACCGGAAGGGTTTTTCAAGATGGATCGACAGAGGTGCTGTTGTGTGGTTTGCATTGTTTCCGATGCATCCTATTATGGCGATCACAGCCACCAAGGATATTCTTTTTGCAGCTTTTTTCATGGCATTTTTTATTTATGTCATCAGATATTTTTATGACAAAGAAAAATTCCGCGTGCCTCAGATCATCGGTATGACAGTTACCGGAGCGGGGGCAATGCTTTACAGAAATAACGGCCTTTATGCGATTGCTGTCGGAATGGTGATACTTGCCATTTTTCAAAAGACCTGGAAAGCGAAGGGGAAGGCGTTGTTGCTTCTTCTTGCGGCTCTACTTTTGTATTCCGGAATCAACAATGCCCTGATTCATCAGGTTAATGCTACCAAGAGTGATTCTAACCGTGAATCCATGAGCATACCGCTTCAGTGTATGGCTCGAGTGGTGGCTTACAGGCCGGGAGAGATGAAGGAAGAGTATTACGAAGAACTGCTTTCATATGTCAGTGTAGAGGCTATGAAAACCTATAACCCGTATAATGCCGACTCAGTGAAAGGGGAGGCAAATGAGGCTTTGCTTGGAACAAACAAGTTGAATTTCCTAAAACTATGGATCAAGATAGGTCTTCAGTTTCCCGGAGAATACATTGAAGAGATCGTGACCAACACTATGGGATACTGGTTCCCTCTGGGTCGTGGAATGTATGCGGAGATGGATATCAGGCTTTACCATATTCTCATCGGAATGGGTGATGAAATTGAAAAGAAAGGTCTATGCCCACCGGTGAATGCAGTTTACTCTCCTTTGTTCTACAGCGGTGAATATGAAAATACTCCATTGCTTGGTTATGCATATAGAAGTGACGGATATATCTGGCTTGCGGTTTTACTTATCTGCTTTGCCATTATCAGAAAAAAATACGGAATACTTGCAGTGATGCTGATTCCTGCTCTTTATCTGGGCACCTGTTTTTTGGGACCTTTGGCAGCGCTGCGTTATGTTTACAGTCTGATCGTGCTCTTACCTCTTCAGATCTGCCTGCTGGTGGATTCAAAGAAAGAAAAGGTCGGACAGTGAAAGGAAGGAAAAAAGAATGAAAGGTATTATACTTGCCGGAGGAAGCGGCACACGACTTTACCCACTGACAAAAGCTATTTCCAAACAGATCATGCCCGTCTATGACAAGCCAATGATCTATTATCCACTCTCAACACTTATGCTTGCAGGCATCAGAGAGGTGCTCATAATCTCCACACCAAGAGACCTGCCCGTATTTGAAGAACTTTTGGGAGACGGAAAACAGCTCGGAATGGATATCCAATATGCGGTTCAGGAATATCCGGGAGGACTTGCCCAGGCATTTTTGATCGGGGAAGAGTTCATTGGAAATGACAGGGTTGCGCTGGTACTTGGCGATAATATTTTCTATGGACAGAGTTTCTCAAAGGTTTTAAGAGAAGCTGCAGGAAGAGAAAAGGGCGCCACTATTTTCGGATATTATGTAAGAGATCCCAGAGAGTACGGTGTTGTAGAGTTTGATGAAAACGGAAAGGCTCTTTCCATCGAGGAAAAGCCGGAGAATCCCAAGAGTAATTATGCGGTTCCCGGATTATATTTTTATGATAACGATGTTGTTGAGATCGCAAAGAATATCAAGCCTTCCGCAAGAGGTGAGCTTGAGATCACATCGGTAAACAATGAGTACTTAAAGCGTGGAACACTTAGGGTTGAGACCATGGGCAGAGGTTTTGCATGGCTTGATACCGGAAATCACGATGCTCTTTTGGAGGCATCCAATTTCGTGTCCACCGTTCAGAAGAGACAGGGGCTTTATGTTTCCTGCATAGAAGAGATCGCTTACAAGCGTGGTTTCATTACAAAGGAGGAACTGCTGAAGCTGGCAGAGCCTCTCATGAAGACCAATTACGGCAAATATCTTGTAGAGGTAGCAAATGGACTCTAAATTGTTGAGAGCAACAGTTTTTGCCTCTGTTTCCATGATGGCGCTGGTGATACTGCTGGTTTTAATGATAAACAACAGCACGGACAAGCCGTCAGGAAACGCCACTCAAAACACAGAGGCAGTGACAAACGATACTGCGAGCAACGATAAAGTAGTTGACACTAAGGCATTTCTGAAGGATGATTCCTTCTTTGATGAAGAGGTAAATCCTGTGCTTGAGGCGGCCCTTGCCAATGTAAAGAGGCTGTCCCTTATGATAACCTCTGTGGAAAAGGATCTGAGGATCAGAGTTGTGGACGACGAGGGCAATATCGTCACGGGAGAAAGCTTTCTCATAAAAGTAGACGACCTCGGGGAGTACAAGGACCTGGACAAGGACGGTGTCATCTATATCGGGGATATCACCCCCGGTCAGTATTACGTGTCACTAAAATCCCTATCCGGCTACAGAGTGCCCACCACATCCACCAGGATACAGGTAAAGGACAAGGTGGAATATCTTGCCATAAACGATATCTCTCTTTTGATAAAAACAGAGGAAGAGATCGATGCTGAGGCAGAGGACAGTTTTGTGGCAGATGCATTGTCCGATACGGACGGAAGCGAGATAAAAAAACATCAGCTTTCCGGAAGTGCCAGGTTTGGTATCGATGTATCTAAGTGGAACGGAGATATCGACTGGGACAAGGTAAAAAACGACGGTGTTAATTTCGCGATCATAAGGATCGGATACAGAGGATCAGTCACCGGTGCATTGGTTGAGGATCCGTATTTTAAGGCAAATATTGACGGCGCAAAGCAATCAAAGGTAGATACAGGCATTTATTTCTTTACCCAGGCGGTAAATGAAGTGGAGGCCGTGGAGGAAGCCAGTGCGGTATTAAATCTCCTGGGGGATAAAAAAATCGATTATCCCATATTTATAGACACTGAGGGCGCAGGTGGAAACGGAAGAGCCGACGGACTGGACAAAGAAATGAGAACGAAGGTCTGCGAAGCGTTCTGTCGCACCATAGAGAATGCGGGCTACACCGCAGGAGTCTATGCCAGCAGGAATTGGTTCAATAACAATCTGGATACTTCAAAACTTGAAAAATATAAAATCTGGCTGGCAGAGTACAGAAGCGTTCCTCTCTACGGAGGATATTATGACTGCTGGCAATATACATCAAAGGGAAGCGTTGACGGCATTAAGGGACGTGTGGACTTAAACCTTTGGTATGAATAAAAAAGGAACGGAGTAAAAAAATGGGAAAATTAACTGTAGAAACATGTGAGATTGAAGGACTTTACGAGATAACTCCTCAAGTGTTTGGCGACAACAGAGGATATTTTACAGAGACATATAATTACAATGATTTTGCGGCAATAGGAATCGACTGCAAATTTGTTCAGGACAATCAGTCCGCATCAAAAAAAGGAGTGCTCAGAGGACTCCATTTTCAGAAGGAATTCCCTCAGGACAAGCTGGTGCGCGTCATTAAAGGTGAAGTTTATGATGTGGCGGTTGATTTGAGAGAAGGCTCAAAGACCTTCGGACAGTGGCACGGAGTGCTTTTGTCAGAGGAAAACAAAAAGCAGTTCTTTGTTCCAAAGAATTTCGCCCACGGATTTTTGGTTCTCTCCGATTATGCGGAGTTTTGCTATAAGGTAACGGATTTTTATCATCCCAATGACGAGGGCGGTATCAAATATGACGATCCCGATCTAAATGTTGCATGGCCCATCCCTGATGGAATGGAGCTTACCTTAAGCGACAAGGATAAGGTTCAGGCTTCATTCAAGCAGTATTGTGCGGAACACAACAAATAAGACACAAGAGAGGTCATAAGTGAAGATCAGCAAAAAATCAGGGATTATTGCCTTTACGATTGTGATGGCGTTATTCGGAGCCGTGATCATATTCCATCACAATCCTCTTGCAAATCCTACCGATGAAATAATAAAGAAGATAATATCCTGCGTCGTGATCGTGGCGGCCTGTCTCATTTTTGGAAGATGGTATGACAAGTTTACCCAGCTGCCTGTGGAATTATGGCAGAGCAGGGCTCTTATCTGGAAACTTGCAAAAAATGATTTCAAGAAAAGATATGCAGGTTCTTCCATGGGTGCTGTTTGGGCATTTATTCAGCCTGTGGTGACAGTGCTCATGTACTATATCGTATTTGACAAGGTCATGGGATCTGCTTCCACACCCTTAAGGGATGGAGTGGAAGTGCCCTTTGTGCTGTTTTTGACGGCCGGACTTGTGCCGTGGTTTTTCTTTAATGAGGCGCTTAACAATGGCACAAATGCCCTTTTGGAATATAATTATCTGGTAAAGAAGGTAGTATTTAAGATCAGCATCCTGCCTATCATAAAGGTTATTGCTGCTCTTTTTATACATGCCTTTTTTGTGCTTATTTTACTTATCGTAGCGGCGGTGTACGGTTATTATCCGACTGTGTATACGATTCAGATCCTGTATTACAGCGCATGCCTGTTTATCTTTGTGTTGGCTCTGTCCTACACATCCTGTGCTGTGGTGGTATTTTTCAGGGATCTGTCACAGATAATAAATATCGTGCTTCAGATCGGAATGTGGGCTACTCCTATTCTCTGGAACATCGAGAGCTTAAACAGCACCTGGGTTACCATCTTAAAACTAAATCCTCTGGTGTATGTGGTAAATGGTTACAGAAGTGCGGTATATGAGAGGCAGTGGTTCTTTCAGGATTTTTATTCCACAATGTATTTTTGGATAGTTACTGTGGTTTTGTTTGGAATCGGCGCTTTGGTGTTTAAGCGATTGAAAGTACATTTTGCGGATGTACTGTGATCATGAAAAACAGACTGGTTTTATATAAAGGAATTTTTGATGGCAGAGAATGAAAAAAACGAAGCGGTTATAACCGTCAGAAATGTCAAAAAAGTATATAAGCTTTACGACAAACCATCCGACAGGTTAAAGGACGCCTTCGGACTCAAAAAAAAGGACAAGATCAAATTACATGAAGCACTTAAAGGCGTGAGTCTGACCATAAATAAGGGCGAGACCGTGGGCATCATCGGAACCAACGGAAGCGGAAAGTCAACGATCTTAAAGATCATCACAGGAGTGCTCAATCCCACCGAGGGAGATGTGCAGGTAAACGGCAGGATATCTGCGCTTTTGGAGTTGGGTGCAGGCTTTAATCAGGAGTACAACGGAATTGAAAATGTGTACTTAAACGGTACCATGATGGGATTTACGCAAAAGGAGATCGATGAGAAACTTCCGGGAATACTGGAGTTTGCAGACATTGGAGACTATGTCTATCAGCCTGTAAAGACCTATTCATCGGGAATGTTTGTAAGGCTTGCCTTTGCGGTAGCCATAAATATCGAGCCGGAGATCCTAATCGTTGACGAGGCACTCAGCGTAGGTGATGTATTCTTTCAGGCAAAATGTTATCACAAATTTGAAGAGTTCAAGAAAATGGGAAATACCATCGTCTTTGTAAGCCACGACCTTTCCAGCATCAGCAAATACTGCGACAGAGTTTTCCTCCTAAACCAGGGAACACTTTTGGGAGAGGGCGGTCCGAAGGAGATGATCGATGCCTACAAGAGAGTGCTGGTTGGACAGTACGAGCTCCCCGAGAGAAATGAGAGCTTTGACTTTGATGACGGTACCAATCCCAATGCCCTTGAATACGGCGACGGCAAGGCCAGGATCGAGGAATATTTTGTGACGGACGAGTCCGGTGTAAAGACCACTGCGGTCATAAAGGGGAGCGAGTTTACTCTTCATATGAAAGTAAGATTCAATGAGCATGTCCCTGCCCCCATTTTTGCAATGTCATTTAAAAACGTGAGGGGTACGGAGATAACCGGTACCAATTCCATGATAGAAAAGGCATTCCTTGAGAGCGCAGAGCCGGGGGATGTAAAGGAGATCACATTTACGCAGAAGATGAGCTTACAGGGCGGAGAATATCTGATTTCCCTGGGAGTTACAGGATACAACAAGGACGTGTTCGAGGTATATCACAGATTGTACGACACGTTAAATATCACCGTTGTGTCCGACAAGGATACCGTGGGCTATTATGACATGGATTCAAAAGTAAAAGTAGAAAATGTTGAGGAATAATAATGGCTGATTTTGAGACCATAGGAAAAATTAGATTAGACTTGTCAAAATATCCCGGCGAAGATTTTTACTGTGACGGCGCCGTGGAGGACGAACTTTTGGACATAGTCAAAAACCGTTCAAAGGCTGAATACGGTCAGGTCATTGAGGAAAAGAAAAGCTGGCCGATCCTTTACCACCTCTCATCTTTAAGGGAGAATATCGTGGAGTGGATCCCCATGAAAAAGACGGACAAGGTCCTTGAAGTGGGAAGCGGATGCGGAGCCATCACAGGTGTATTGGCCAAAAAAGCCGGTCAGGTGGAATGCGTGGAGCTTTCAAAGAAGCGAAGCACCATAAATGCCTACAAGAACGAGGAATGTGATAATGTAAATATCCATGTGGGCAATTTCAAGGACATTGAGCCTGATCTTGCCACGGACTTTGATTATATCTGCCTGATCGGAGTGTTTGAATACGGAAAAAGCTACATAGGCGGAGAAAACCCCTATGAGGATTTCATAAAGATCCTGATGCCCCATTTAAAAAAAGGTGGCAGGATCATAATCGCCATAGAGAACAAACTGGGCCTTAAATACTTTGCGGGATGCAAAGAAGATCACCTTGGAACCTATTTTTCGGGTATAGAAAATTACAAGGCGCAGGACGGAGTCAGAACCTTTTCCAGAAGAGGTCTCGAAAAGATATTCAAACGCACGGACGTAAAGGAATATCATTTCTATTATCCTTATCCGGACTATAAATTTATGACAACTCTCTATTCCGATGCTTATCAGCCGGGGAAAGGGGAACTTTCAAACAATATCAGAAATTTCGACAGGGACAGGATGATGCTTTTTGATGAGAAGGCTGCCTTTGACGGCATCATCGAAGATGATATGTTCCCGCTTTTTTCAAACTCCTTTATCGCCGTTATAGGCAAGGATTTTGACATAAAATATGTAAAATACTCAAACGACAGAGCACCTGAATATGCCATAAAGACGGTGATCTCAAGAAGTGCCACGAAAGGCATCACAGTCAGAAAATACCCATAAGGGGAGAAGGCCGCAGATCATATCAGAGAGCTGATGAGTGCATATGAGAATTTAAAGGACAGATATTCGGGAAGCGACCTTAAGGTAAACAAATGCAAGCTTACGGATAACGGTAAAGAGCTTTATGCGGATCTGGAATTCGTGGACGGAAAGCCCCTTTCAGAACTTATGGACAAGGCTTTGTATTCCGGGGACATGGATGAATTTAACAGGCTGTTTGACAAATATCTTGAGCGCATAGGATACAACCCGGATTATCCGGTGGCGGATTTTGATCTGATCTTTTCCAATATCCTCGTGGACGAAAAGGACGAGTGGACTCTTATAGACTACGAGTGGACTTTCGGAAGAGCCATAGATACAAAGGAACTGGCTTTCAGAGCACTGTATTGCTATGTCCTTGAGGATGAAAAGAGAAACAGTCTAAATCTCTCAGAGATTTTGGAAAAGCTTAATATCACTCAGGCTGAGGCGGAGGATTACAGGACAAGGGAAGCGGATTTCCAAAAATATGTGACCTCGGGACACCGCTCCATGGCTGAGATCGGATCTCTTATCGGAAACAGGATCGCAGATCCCGGCAAATGGATAGACAGATATGCGTCGGATGACTCTGCTTCCAGGATCCAGATCTATGAGGACAAGGGAGAGGGATTTTCCGAGGAGAATTCATATTTTACGGAAGACCTTAACAAGGATGGAACCACCGTAAAGATTGAGATAAATGTGGACTGTGACGTGAAGGTCCTTCGAGTGGATCCCGCTTTTTCGGGATGCATAGTAAGATTAAAGGAAGTGCTTTTTAACGGAGAGGCCTTTGAGCTTATTCCAAAGAAAAACCTTTTGGCAAACGGAAAGATAATAAAGGGTGAGGGAAATGCCCATACGCTTGTGTTTGCAACGGATGATCCCAATATCCATTTTGATCTGACCTCACTTAACAGGGAAAATGAAAACACGTTTTCTGCTGTCTTCGAGGTGGTGATGATGCCTTCCGATATGGCGGCGGATCTCCAGGGAGCCATCAAAAAGATCTTCTAGCGAAGAAAATTCTTATAAGGGTAGAAAATGAGTATAAAAGACATTGTCAAGACTGCGCTCACAAAGCGTAATGAGAATAAATACAATGAACTTTTGAAAAACAGCCGCATAGACTACACTGCCTGGGCGGAAGGCAGAGAGGGCAGGTTCATATTAAATGACAACGACAGCCTCTCGGGATGGTGCATATATGTGTCGGATATGGGAAACGTGTCCGACATCATGCTTCCTGCCATAAAGGAGGCAATAGAAAAAAATCCCGAGGCGAAGGTTATCTACGGCGACGAGGATGTATGTGACGAAGAGGGAAGGCGCAGACCGTTTTTCAAGCCCGACTGGTCACCTGACCGGTTTGACTCCTGGTTTTACATCGGAGCAGTGATAGCTGTCCACGAGAGTGTAGCCCGCGAAAGCGGTTTAAAGATCCTGCATTTTGATGAGGAATTTTTTGAAAAGATCCGCTCTTTTTTGCTGGTGGCGGGGGCATTCAAAAAGGCATCTAAGGCAGTTTGTCATGTGCCCTATGTGCTTTTCCATAACAACCGCAGGGATTATGAAAACAATTATTTATATGATTCAAAGGAAGAGATCTTCGGGAAGGCTTTTCCGAAGGTTTCCGTTATAATCCCTTCAAAGGACAATCCCGCCCTTTTGGAAAAATGCATTTTGAATGCAAGAAAAGCTTTGAAAGATATCGAAAACGAGATCATCGTGGTGGACAACGGCTCCAGCGGCATGAACAAGCTGCAGTTAAACAGGATGTCCTCTGAACTTGATTTTGAATATATCTACATGTCCATGGATTTTAATTTCGCAAAGATGTGCAACATGGGCGCGGATAAAGCAAGCGGAAGCGTATTGTTTTTTTTAAATGACGATGTGGAACTTACGGACAGCACCCCCGTTGAGAAGATGACCATGATGGCCATAAGGGAATACACCGGAGCCGTGGGAGTAAAGCTTTACTACCCGGACAGTGTAAAGATCCAGCATGCGGGTATCACAAATCTCCCCATGGGACCGGTCCACAAATGCCAGTTTCTTGAGGATACGGAAAAATACTATTTCGGTGAAAATACAGGGCTTAAAAACGTGACCGCGGTTACTGCGGCTTGTCTCCTGGTTGAAAAACGGAAATTTATTGAGGCAGGCGGATTCTGCGAGGAGCTGAAGGTAGCTTTTAACGATGTGGATCTTTGCTTTTCCCTGTGGGACAAAGGATATTTTAATGTCTGCGTAAACGATGGATTTGCTTATCACCATGAGTCACTTACAAGGGGAAATGACGAATCAGCAGAAAAGGTGTCCAGGCTTTTTGGGGAAAGAGACCTGTTATATAAAAGGCATGAGAAACTAAAGGGTGTGGATCCTTTTTTCTCGGAGTGCTTAAGCCGCGGTGAACTGGATACAGGTATCAGATATGCCTATGAAACCGTGGGAAACTGTACTGTTCCTGTGGAGGAGGCAGACCTTAAGCATGTTCAAAAGCAGGGGTTAAATGCCTACAGAGTAGACGAGTGCCTTTACTTTCGCGTGGAGTCCGTTGACAGAAGAGTGGTCAAGGGATATGGCCTGGTACTGGGTGACAATAATGCAAATTACACCTTTGAGATCGTCTTAAAGGGTGAAAAAAATATATTTACTTTTCCTGTAGCCGGCAGGTACAGACCGGATATTGCGGACAATATGCCCGATCAGGTAAATGTGGGGCTTTGCGGATTTAATTTTAAACTAAGCCGCAGCGCCATGGAAAAACTGAAAAAGGAAAAGAGTTATAATATCGGTATCACGGCCAAAAACACCGTGACAAAGACGGCGCTGATCAACTTCAGCACCAGGTATTTTAATCCGTAATCGTAATATGGAGGAAAGATGGATTACAAGGAAGCATACGAAAAAGAACACCAAAAGAGTGCGGATCTGGCTTCGAGAGTGGCTGACCTTGAGGCAAAAAACGAGGAGTTAAACTGGAAGCTTGACAGGATAAAAAATAATCCCGTCTGGAAGGCATCAAAGCCTGCAAGAGATGTGATGCACTGGGGCATCAGACAGGTGGACAGGGTCAAAAACTTAGGCGGTGTAAAGGGCTTTGTAAAAAAAGTCTTTTATAAAGGCAGAGAGTTTGAAGCCATGAAGCAGTTTGGAACAAATTCATTTCCGACTGAGGAAGAGGCTTTAAAGCAGCGCAATACAAGATTTGAATATATGCCAAAGATCAGTATTCTGGTGCCTCTTTGGAATAACAAAAGAGAATATCAGGTGGCAATGCTTGAGGCTGTCATGAACCAGACCTATGAGAACTGGGAACTTTGCCTGGCGGACGGGTCGGATGATGAGCATGCCTATGTGGGAGAGATCTCACAGGAATATGCCGCAAGAAGTAACGGCAGGATCGTTTACAGGAAGCTTGAAAAAAACTACGGGATCGCAGGAAATACAAATTACTGCCTCTCCATGGCAACAGGCGAGTATATCGGGCTTTACGATCAGGATGACATCCTGCATCCTTCGGTGCTTTTCGAGTATGTAAAGGTCATCAATGAAAAAAATGCGGACTATATCTATTGTGATGAGACCACATTTAAGGGCGACAACATAGATCACATGCTCACGATGCATTTTAAACCGGATTTTGCGCCGGATAACTTAAGAGCAAACAATTATATTTGTCACTTCAGCGTATTTAAGAGGGAACTTCTTGACGGTGATGAACTTTTCAGACCGAAATTTGACGGAAGTCAGGATCATGACATGATACTGAGACTTACGGATAATGCCAAAAACATAGTTCATGTGCCCAGGTTAATGTATTATTGGAGGAGTCATGCGGGAAGCGTGGCTAGCGGGATCGATGCAAAGCCCTATGCCATAGAGGCTGCAAAAGGAGCTGTGGCGGAACACTTAAAGAAACACGGCTTCGAGCATTTTAAGATCACTTCCACAAAAGCATTCGAGACCATATTCAGGATCCAGTATGAGATAAAGGGTGATCCCAAGGTGTCGATCATTATCGCAAACAAGGATCACAAAGAGGACTTAAAGCGCTGTATAGATTCCATCTTTGAAAAGAGCACCTATGACAATTTCGAGATAGTTATCGTGGAAAATAACTCCGAGACCGAAGAGATATTTAAATACTATGATGAAGTCACGGAGAAACACCCAAACGTAAAAGTCGTTAAGTATGAGGGCAGGTTTAACTATTCTTCCGTGAACAATCTGGGTGTGAAAAATTCCGACGGAGAGATGATCGTATTGTTAAAC
>JAGDCK010000060.1 GCA_017958585.1 Lachnospiraceae bacterium | reverse complement strand
TTTGGAAAAATGTAACTCCGAGATGCTGAAGATGAAGCGGGAGAGCAACAATTTCAAAGTTTGCGAATCCATAGATGGTCTTGTGAAGCCTGTCACGAGACTCTACTCCGTCATGGATGATTATCTTAATGAAAATGAGGAGGAAAAAGTCGAGGGCAGGGATGAGATATTGGACTTTTTCTTTGAGATAAGCCATTTCCTGGAGATGTATGAGCTTTTGGATGAGCATTATATCAAATACTGCCAGGTAAATGAGGATGCCACCTTCATGGTGAAGCTTTTCTGTGTGGATCCCTCCCTTAACTTAAAGGCCTGCATGGACAAAGGGGTGAGCACCATACTTTTCAGTGCCACGTTTTTGCCCATCCAATATTATAAGGGGCTTTTGGGTGGTACGGCAGAGGATTACGAGGTGTATGCCCATTCCGTTTTTGAGCCTGAAAAAAGAGGCGTTTTTGTGGCAATGATGTGACAAGCAAGTTCTCCATGAGGACCAGGGATCAATATGAGAGGATCGCAGAGCATATCCATAATATTACTGCGAAAAAAAGCGGAAATTACATGGTATTCTGCCCGTCCTATTCCTTTATGGGAAGCGTATATGAGAGTTACTTAAGTCTCTACGGGGAGGATGAAGCCGAGCTTTTGGTGCAGTCGGAATATATGAACGAAGTTGAGAGAGAGGACTTCCTGTCCAGGTTTAAGATGTCGGAGATCCCTGATTTTTCGGAGTTTATCGATTTTGATGTGGAAGTGGAGGAGGGGGATAAGCCGGAAACCCTGATAGCTTTCTGCGTGCTTGGCGGAATATTCAGCGAGGGCATAGACCTTAAAAAAGACAGTCTCATAGGAAGTATCATTGTGGGCACCGGCCTTCCCCTTGTGTGCAATGAGAGGGAGCTTATTAAGGATTATTTTGACAGGGAGAGTAATTCCGGTTTTGATTATGCATACAGGTTCCCTGGTATGAACAAGGTACTCCAGGCTGCGGGACGAGTGATCCGTACGGCGGAGGATGTGGGGGTAGTGGTCCTGTTGGATGACAGGTTTACCCAGAGTTCATATCGAAAAATGTTCCCGGAGGAATGGCAGAATGTGCAGGTAGCGGACATTAAAAATATGGGTAAAAAAATAGGGGGTTTTTGGGACAGAAATTGTTGGAAAAATTTAAACTGACAGAGGCGTTTTAAAAACTGACATATGTGTAAAAAGTGGATAACTCGGTGGATAAGCCCTGTTTTTGTGGGTTTTCCACCGATAAAATGACAAAAACATCATCCGGGGACGGTGGATAACTCGACATGAAATTATGTAAATTGTAGCAAAAATTCGCCGTTGACCGGAGCGGTCATTTACCGCATCAGTCAATAAAACATCAAAATAACACTTTAAATTATATGAGGATAGTTATATAATTTTCAAAAACAAACGAGGTGACAAACTATGAAAAAAGAAATGACTATAGTCTATAGATATAATACGAATCTTTATATCAATCTCACAAACCGCTGCTCCAGCTCATGCGTTTTTTGTCTGAGACAGACCAGGGACAGAATGGATGATTCGGGTTCGCTTTGGCTTGAGCACGAGCCTACCTTCGAGGAAGTTAAGCAGGCTCTTTTAAATGTAAATATGGATGAATATGATGAAGTGGTATTTTGCGGTTTCGGAGAACCCACAGAGGCATTTGACGTTCTGTTGCAGGTGGCTGACTTTATAAAGGAAAAATGGAACAAGCCCACCAGATTAAACACAAACGGTCAGGGTAATCTGATTAACGGCCGCGATATCACTCCGGACCTTAAGGGCAGGATCGACACTGTGTCCATCAGCTTAAATAACCCTGATCCCGTAAAATATCAGGAGATCGTCCGCAGTATATACGGCGTGGAATCCTTTGATGCCATGCTTCAGTTTGCAAAGAGTGCAGGAAAATATGTGGGCAAAGTGATCCTCTCCACTGTCGATACCACTATCTCTCACGAGGAGGAAGAGGAGTGCAGAAAGATCTGTGAAGAACTGGGCGTTACCTATAGGATCAGAGCTTACGAAGAGTAAGAGTATAATCAAAAAAACCGGAGAACAAAGATTTGATAGCTGAAAATTATCAGGAAGTTTCAAACAAAATAAAAGCAGCCTGTGACAAGGCAGGCAGAGAATACGAAGATGTCACCCTTATCACGGTAAGTAAGACAAAGCCGGTATCAGACCTTAGAGAAGCATATGATGCGGGCAGCAGGGATTTTGGTGAAAACAAGGTCCAGGAGATGATGGATAAGATCCCACAGCTTCCAAGTGATATCAGATGGCATATGATAGGTCACCTGCAGAGAAATAAGGTAAAGTATCTGATAGGAAAGGTATACCTGATCCATTCCGTGGATTCCGTGAGGCTGGCTGAGGAGATCAGCAAGGAATCCGTAAAGGCAGGCGTTGTGACAGATATCCTGGTGGAAGTAAATGTTGCGGGAGAAGAGAGCAAATTCGGAACAGGCACCGAGGAGTCAAAGGCTCTTGTCAGAGAAATAGCAAAATTCCCCGGAATTCATATAAAAGGTCTTATGACCATTGCGCCCTATGTCGAAGATCCCGAAGAAAACAGGGAAGTCTTTAAAGCACTTAAGAAAATGAGCGAGGAACTTGCCGCAGAGAACCTTGAAAACACGGAGATGACCACTCTCTCCATGGGAATGACCGGGGATTATGAAGTGGCAGTAGAGGAAGGCGCCACTTTCGTCCGCGTGGGCACAGGAATATTCGGCGAGAGAAATTATAATATTTGAGTTATAATACTTAATCATAGAAACAGATCAGTTTAAACGCAGGCATCCATTCTAACGAATGGGTGCTTTTTTCGACTCTTTATTTTGTAATAGAAAACACCCCCTCATCCTAAAAATATGTTTAGAAATCAAAATTAATGTAGTTTAGATGCTTCATTCCTGTGGGTAAAATTGATAACTGTAGTGCAAAAAAACACTTTTTACAAACAGGGAGGTAAAAAAATGAAAAAGTTTTCAAAGTTACTCTGCGGAGTAATGACAGCCGCTCTTTTATGCGGTTGCGGAAGTACTTCTACAGATGCCGGAAAAGAGGCACCTGCAGACAATGCCACTGAGGCAGTGACAGTGGAGAATGAGACCACAGAGACTGCTGATGCGGTTTCAGAGGATAAGGCACTTACTTATGCCGATATCACTCTCGGCGAGGATTACACAGATCTTGAGGTAACCATCTCACTTTTAAACAACAGAACAGATCTGGACAACGAGACATACGGCGGTACCACATGGAGAGAGTACCTTGCAGCATTCAACGAGGAATATCCCGGTATCAAGGTTGAACTTACAACAGATACAAATTATGCTGAGACAGCAATGACTCATCTTCAGTCAGGTGATTATGAGACAGTTCTCATGATCCCTGCAGTGGACAAGGCAGATCTTTCCACATACTTCATGTCTTACGGCGATCTTGCCACCATGGAGACTCAGATCAATTACGCTACAAACAAAGAGTACAACGGACAGGTTTACGGTGTACCTATCACAGCAACCGCACAGGGTGTTGTTTACAACAAGAAAGTATTTGCCGATGCGGGCGTTACAGAGCTTCCAAAGACTCCCGAGGAATTCCTGGCTGCATTAAAGGCTATCAAGGATAACGATCCTTCCATCATTCCTCTTTATACAAACTATGCCGCAGGCTGGACCATGGGTGCATGGGATGATTATATCGGAATCAGCGCTACAGGTGATGTGACATACACAAACCAGAAGCTTCTTCACACAGAGAATCCTTTCAAGGATTACGGTGATGACACACATCCCTATGCTATCTACAAGATCCTCTATGATGCTGTTGCACAGGGTCTTACAGAGGAAGACTACACAACAACAGACTGGGAAGGCTGCAAGGGTATGATCAACAACGGTCAGATCGGATGTATGGTTCTCGGTTCATGGTCTTATCCTCAGATGGAGGCAGCAGGCGAGAACGCAGAGAACATCGGATACATGCCTTTCCCCGTATCTGTTGACGGCAAGCAGTACGCTCTTTGCGGACCCGATTACTGTTTCGGTATCAATGCAAATGCTACAGACGATGAAAAAGCAGGCGCTCTTGTATTCGTAAAGTGGATGACAGAAAAGTCAAATTACTCATACAACGAGGACGGACTTCCCATTGCAAAGTCAAAGACAGAGACAAAGCTTGTATTCGACGGAGTTGAACTTCTTGAGGAGGTGCCCGCAGTTGCAGGTGAGGAAGACCTTTTAAACGAACTCAATGCAGAGAGCGAACTTAATATCAGAAATGCAGGAGATACCAAGGTTCAGCAGATCATCGAGCATGCTTCAATGCAGGATATGACCTTTGATGAGATCATGGACGATTGGAACAAGAGATGGAGCGATGCTCAGGATACTCTTGGTGTTACTGTTGACGCAGAGTAAATAAGATCAAAAAATGATCAAAAGTGGGGGATGGGTATCCGTCCCCCCTTTTTATATAATCTGCAAAAAAGATGTATGTTTTGAGGTAAAAAATGTCTGATTTCAAATTGAAAAAGTGGGCACGAAGCCGCAGGGGGCAGCAGTTTTTTGTATGCTTTTCGTTTATGGTCCTGCCGCTTTTGCTGTTATTCGTATTTACATATCTGCCCTTTGGACAGATGGTGCAGTTTAGTTTTTACAAAATGAAATATCTCACACCCCCGGACAAAAGGGTTTTTGTGGGATTTCAAAATTATATCGACGTGTTTAAGCGCGACGACTGCTTCAAGGCATTAAAGCTAAGCTTATATTACTGCGTGGGCGCCCTGGTACAGCTTGTCATTGCGCTTTACTTTGCAACGATCCTAAGTTTCAAGGTTAGGGGCGGAAATTTCTTTAAGGGACTTATGTTTTTCCCATATCTGATAAGCGGTATTGCCATCGGCTTTATTTTTAAGTTCTTTTATACAAGAGGCTTTGTGCTTGATACGGTCCTTGGATTTTTGGGGGTTAACGAAAGTAACATCCCCTATTGGTTAAAGGACCAGGCGGTAAACAACTGGTCCCTTGTGGCCACATCCGTTTGGAGATATTTTGGTCAGAATATGGTCCTTTTTATCGGCGCCATAATGAGTGTCGACTCCGATCTCTACGAGGCTGCGGCACTGGACGGAGCAAACAGATGGGAGCAGTTTAAGCACATCATAATCCCGGGGATAAAGACGATCCTGACCCTTAATGTGATACTGTCCATCACAGGTTCTCTGTCAGCCTTTGAGCCACCCTACGTCATAACAGGCGGTTCAAACGGAACGGGAACATATTTTGTCATAATGAACGAGATCGCCCATGTAAGTCAGAAGGTAGGACTTGCAAGCGCCATGGCAGTGGTTCTTTTGATGATAATCTTTGGCTGCACGATCCTGCAGAAGCTGTTTTTTAAATATGTCTTTAAAGATGTGGACTCTCAGGATGAAGTCAGTTCGAAAAGGAGGAAAAATCCATGAAAAAACATTTGACCTTCGGTGGCTTTATATGGAATGTGATCCAGTATGCTTCACTTTTATTTTTCGGATTTTTGGCTCTGTTACCCATAGCATCCTGTGTGATCACGGCCTTTAAGACAGAGGAGGAATACAGGACGACTTCGGTCATGGCACTTCCAAAAAGCTGGCTTAATTTTGAAAATTTTTACAGGGCATTCACTACCGCAAACATGGGAAGAGCCTTTTTAAATTCACTTATAGTGATGGTATGCGTCCTCACGGTCTCCGTCATACTGGGTACACAGTTAGCCTATGTGTTAAACAGATTTGCATTCCGCGGAAATGCTTTTGTGAGGAGCTTATTTTTGATAGCATCCCTCTTACCATCCGTTGCAATGCAGGTTACGGTTTACAAGATCATGACATCCCTTAATCTGGTAAACCACCTCTACGGATATATAATCATGATGTGTGGAACGGATGTCATATCCATCTATATCTTTATACAGTTTATGGAAAATATTCCCGTGGCATTGGATGAATCCGCCTTTATAGACGGAGCGGGTTATCAGAGGATTTATTGGCAGATAATCCTGCCCCTTTTAAAGCCTGCCATCATCACCAGCTGCATTTTAAAGGGTGTAAGCGTATACAATGAATATTATGCGGCAAATCTGTATCTGATGAGTAAGGAGATACGTACCATTTCCACGTCCCTCTTTACATTTGTGGGACCCATGGGAAATCAATATAACCTTATATGTGCGGGAGTTATCATCTCCTTAACGCCTGCCCTCATAGTATTTTTGCTCTGTCAGAAGCATATTTACAGCGGTATAGCGGCAGGAGCGGTAAAAGGCTAAAAAAATGCATGTATTTCCAAAAAAATGTATAAGTTCTTTTTATGTGTTATGTCTAATATTTTATGTGGGGTTTTCAAAAAACTATATGTAGAAAGGAAAAAGGGTATGAAAACTACGAAAGATGTAACACGTAAACTAATTGCCTTGGTGGGGGCCATAGCAATATTTGTCTCGGGTTTTGCCGTAATGCCGATAAAGGCACAGGCTGCGGAGAACATAGCATATATGAGGACAGCAACGGCTTCAAGCGTTGAGAATTCTTCATATCAGGCATCAAATGCAGTGGATGCAAACGGCAATACCAGATGGGCATCGTCCTATGCCGACAATCAGAATCTGATCATTGACTTATGGCAGAGCACTACAGTGTCAAGCGTAAAGATCGCATGGGAGGCTGCATATGCGGCATCATATCAGATTCAGGTGTCAAATGATTACAATTCCTGGACTACTGTCTATTCAAATTACAACAGTTCGGGAGGAACTCAGACCATTAATTTCACGCCTGTAAGTGCAAGATACGTAAAGCTTTACTGCATTCGCAGAGCGACACAGTGGGGATTTTCAGTGTACGAATTTGAGATCTACGGAAGTTCATCCGGAAGCGGTAACGGCTCAGGAAATTCAGGTAACTCCGGAAACTCCGGCAACCATTCCGCAGCATATACCGCAAAGCAGAATGTATTAAATTATCTGTATAGCATCAAAGGTTCCAAGACCGTTATAGGTATCCATAACAGAGAGCCCAATTCCTATCCTTCAAAGCAGACAAATCAGGCTTATGCGATCACCGGTCAGTATGCAGGACTTTGGAGCGGGGATTTCCTGTATTCGTCGGATGATGTGGCAAACAGATGGACCATGATAAACGAAGCAAAGATCCAGTGGAACAACGGATGTATCGTGCAGCTCATGCTCCATGTGACACCGCCCACACAGTCTGAAGTTGGTCAGTGGAACGGCGGAGTGTGTTCACATCTGTCTGATTCACAGTGGAATGATCTGATAAGAGACGGCGGTACATTAAACAGAGCATGGAAGGCCAGACTTGATGTATATGCAAATTATCTTCAGTATCTTGAGGACAATGGCGTGCCTGTGCTGTTCAGACCTTTCCATGAGATGAACCAGAGTCAGTTCTGGTGGGCAGGCAGGACAGGATCAAACGGAACTGCCGCACTTTTCAGACTCACAAAGGATTATCTTGAAAATGTAAAGGGTCTTGATAACCTCATCTGGGTATGGGATATGCAGGATCTGTCATATAACTGGAGCGATTATAACCCCGGAAACAACTATTGGGATATATTTGCGGTTGATATCTACAACTCAGACAGATATACAAGCTACAAATACAATCTTGCAAATCAGGTGGCAGGAAACAAGCTCATCGCCATCGGAGAGTGCGACAAACTTCCTACGGCACAGAAACTGGCTGAACAGCCTAACTGGAGCTTTGTGATGAGCTGGGCGGAGCTTACATTTTCATATAATTCAAACTCCGAGATCCAAAATCTCTATTGGTCAACAAATGTGCTGATAAGAGACGAACTTCCGGATTTTTAATTCAATCGAAATAAAAAAATGGGGCAGCGACTTATCTGCCCAAACCAAAATACCGGGTTTATAAAAGTCATCCACATCTAAATTATTGTTTATAAACACAAACAGAAGGCATTTTTTTGACTCCTCCCTGTTGCTACAATTAGTAGCACAAGGAGGAGTTTTAGTTATAGCAAGGAACCAAACGGCCACAAAGCTATGCCAAATTCTTCCGTATCACGAATTTCGTATATGTCAGAAAGGTAAGGAATTTATGAGTAAAGTACAGCTTATCGGAAATGAATTAACAAATATTCCATGGCAGGACAGGCCTGCAGGATCAAAAGAGATCATGTGGAGGCACAGTGAGAATCCAATAATCGGATGGAACCCCATCGAAAAGGCTGCCAGGATCTACAACAGTGCGGTGCTCCCTTACAAGGGAGAGTTTATCGGGATCTTCAGAGCCGATTACAGGGATGGCATCCCCAGACTTCATGTGGGAAGAAGTAAAGACGGGCTTAAATGGGTTATAGAGGAAGAAGCTATCAAATGGAAAGACACGAAAGGAAACGACTATGACCCCGGATATGCTTATGATCCAAGACTTGTGGAACTTGATGGTAAATATTATATGGTTTGGTGCACTGACTTTGGCGGTCCCACTCTGGGTCTTGGTGTGACCGAGGACTTTGAGCACTTTACCAGACTTGAAAATGTATTTATTCCTTTTAACAGAAACGGTGTGCTCTTCCCCAGAAAGATCGACGGAAAATACATGATGTTAAGCCGCCCTTCAGATTCCGGGCACACACCCTTCGGCGATATATTTATCAGCCAGAGCTATGACCTTGAATACTGGGGTCACCACAGAAGAGTCATGACAAGCGGATGCACCTGGTGGCAGGGCAAAAAGATCGGAGCCGGCGCGGTTCCCATTGAGACAAGCGAGGGGTGGCTTCTTCTCTATCATGGTGTAAACGGTACCTGCAACGGTTATGTTTATTCAATCGGAGCGGCACTCCTTGACCTTGAAAATCCTTCAAAGGTGCTCTACAGGACAAGGGACTATATCCTGACACCGGAAAAAGATTATGAGGTCAGCGGCTTTGTGCCCGGCGTTACATTCCCCTGCTCAACTCTCTATGATGCAAA
The DNA here is from genome assembly GCA_017958585.1 of Lachnospiraceae bacterium. Classification (GTDB taxonomy): domain Bacteria; phylum Bacillota; class Clostridia; order Lachnospirales; family Lachnospiraceae; genus RGIG10340. The sequence goes on along the minus strand of JAGDCK010000060.1, from coordinate 19,968 downwards.
GACAGGAAGGATCGCAGTTTACTATGGCGCTGCGGATACATATCTTGCAGTTGCCTACACGGATGCGGACACACTCATAAATCACATAAAAGAAAACTCATTTTTACTTCCGGGAGACGAAGAGGAGTACAGATAATATGGGAATCGTAGACAGTGCAATCTTAAAACAGGAAGTAAGCGACAATTTAAAAGATATGATCCTGCCATATTGGGAAGATATGGAGGATAACGTAAACGGAGGTTTTTTCGGATACAAGGACTTTGACCTGATCCTGAAAAAAGATGCCCCCAAGGGCGTTATTTTAAACAGCAGGATCCTGTACTTTTTTGCAAGGGCAGCAAAGGTCATGAAGATGCCCGAGTTAAGAGAATACGCAGACCATGCATATGAGTTTTTAAAGGACAGCTGCCTTGATGTAAAAAACGGCGGATTATACTGGATGATCCACAGTGACGGCACGGTCCTTGAGGACATGAAACACACATACAATCAGGCCTTCGGAATATATGCCCTCTCGGCATATTACGATGCCTTTAAAAGTGTTGAAGCTCTGGACATTGCAATTGACATATTTGACCTGATAGAAAAAAACTGCCGTGATAAGTACGGATACAAAGAGGCCTTTACGGCAGATTTTAAGGAGATCGACAACGAAAAGCTCTCAGAAAACGGACTTCTTGCCCAAAAGACCATGAATACCCTTCTCCACCTTTTGGAAGGGTACAGCTATCTCTATGAAGTAAGCCATATCGAGAGAGTCGGAAATGCCTTGAAAGACATATTGGAGATATTTGAGAAAAAGGTCTGGAACGAGAGCGAGGGAAGGCTGGAAGTATTTTTCGATGAAAAGATGAATTCCATAGCCGATCTGTACTCCTACGGCCATGACATCGAGGCAAGCTGGCTTATCGACCACGCCTGCAAAGTGCTTGGCATTAAACCTGCCGATTACACATTAACCATGGCAGAAAACGTATATAGGACCGCATTTGTAAAAAATAAAGTCTTAAACGAGTGCTTTAACGGAGAAGTAAACGAGACAAGAGTCTGGTGGATACAGGCAGAGAGCATGGTGGGATTTCTTAATGCCTATGAAAAGACAAATGACGGTAGGTATCTTACTGCCACGGCGGAAATCTGGTCCTATATAAAGAAATATTTTCTGGACAGAAGACCCGGAGGCGAGTGGTTCTGGGACCTTGACAAAAAGGACGAGCCTTCATCGAAAAAGCCCATCACAGAGCCCTGGAAATGCCCTTATCACAACGGCAGAATGTGCATGGAATTAATAGAGAGAATACACTAAAGGAGACACACATGGAAAGGACATTCAAAGAAAAAAGAGATGCGGTCATTGAAAAATATGAAAGCATCGTGACAAGAAAAAACAGGATTGACGAGAATTTTTATAACGGTATCTATGACAGATATGAAAATCCTGTCCTCACAAGAGATCACATCCCTTATTTTTGGAAATATGACATGAATGAGGCCACAAATCCCTATTTTGAGGAGAGACTTGGGGTCAATGCTGTATTTAACTCCGGAGCCATCTACAAGGACGGAAAATATTATCTGGTTGCCAGAGTTGAAGGAAATGACAGAAAGAGCTTTTTTGCAGTGGCAGAGAGCGATAACGGTGTGGACGGATTCAGATTCTGGGATTATCCGATCTTACTGCCCGATACTGAAAAAAATGAGACAAATGTATATGATATGAGACTCACAAGCCATGAGGACGGATATATCTACGGAGTGTTCTGCTCGGAGAGTAAGGACACCACGGTGAATAACCTCTCTGCGGCAAATGCGGCAGCAGGCATTGTGAGGACAAAGGATCTAAAGACCTGGGAGAGACTTCCGAACTTAAAGACAAAGTCCCCCCAGCAGCGAAATGTGGTACTTCATCCTGAGTTCATTGACGGAAAATACGCTTTCTTTACACGCCCACAGGATGACTTTATAAACACGGGAAGCGGCGGCGGAATCGGCTTTGCCCTCTGCGACGATATCGAGAACCCCATCATCGGTGATGAGATCATTGTAAGCGAGCGAAAATATCATACCATCACCGAAGAGAAGAACGGTTCCGGCGCAACTCCCATAAAGACAGAGAAAGGGTGGCTTCACATTGCCCACGGAGTAAGGAACACCGCAGCAGGATTAAGGTATGTCATCTATGCTTTTGTGACTGATCTCAAAGAGCCATGGAAACTAATTGCCGAACCTTCAGGCTTTTTGATCGTGCCCTTAGGTAAAGAAAGAGTGGGAGATGTCTCCAATGTGGTGTTTACAAACGGAGCCATCGTCAATGAAAAGAATGAAGTATTCATTTATTATGCATCCGGCGACACAAGACTTCACGTAGCCTCTACCACAATAGACAAACTATTGGACTACGCCTTTAATACTCCCAAAGACCCCCTCAGGAGCGTACTTTGTGTCGCCCAGAGATGCGAACTTATCAAAAATAACCTGTCATATTTGGAAGACCGCCATTAATCCATTATACGGATAATGATGTACACCCCGGTTCCTCCATCGGGCTCGTTTTTCACTATGACACCTACGTCTAAACCGCAGAAGAGTTTGATTCTGCGGTTTACGTTTCTTAAACCGATGCTGTTGAACAGGTCGTTTTTCTCATTGATATATTCGTTTAAGCTTTTCAGTTTGTCCTCAGGGATTCCGGCTCCGTTGTCTGTAACCTTTATCTCCAAAATACCGGAGCCGATCTTTGAGGCGGAAACCTTGATGAGTCCGCCGCTTCTGACGGTGCTCATACCATGATAAATGGCATTTTCCACCACGGGCTGCAGGATAAGCTTGGGCGTTTGGATATGATAAAGGCTTTGTGGGATATCGACCTCAAATCCGTACTGATTCTTGAAACGGTATTCCTGAAGCTGAATATACTGTTTTATATGATTTACCTCATCACCAAGGGACACGGGGCTGCTTAAGTTGCTGATGCTGTATCGTAATATGGATCCTAAAGTGGAAGCCATGTCGGCTGTCACATCATCGTCATTGATGGTGGCCATCATGGAGATGGATTCAAGGGTGTTATACAAAAAGTGAGGGTTGATCTGGGCCTGCAGCATTTGCAGCTCCAGTTCGTTTGCATTGATCTTTTCGATGTAGACTTCATGGATAAGGGAATCGATCCTGTCTATGAGTGAGTTGTAGGATTCCGCAAGCCGACCCACCTCGTCATTGGTCTCAAGCTTTAAGTGAGCTGTAAAATCCCCGCTCTCAGCCACTTTCATCATGCTGCTTAAGAGAGTGATGGGAGTCACTACCTGTTTGATCGCAAAATATGCCGTCAGGAGAATGATGAACACGATGAACACAAGCTCCAGGAAGTTTACGAATTTGATCCTGGTCAGTCCTCCCAAAAGCTCGGTCTTTGGCATGATGCTGATGATCCTGAGGTCATGGATGTCTGAATGTAAGCTTGTGACATAGGAATCTGTCTGGTTTATCCTGCATTCAAACATGGTCTTTGAAGTTTCCTCGGGGATATTTTTCAAAGCGCTGGTCTCGGGGATCTCCAGGGAAGTATATTGTTTCTCCGAGTCAAAGAGGCAATGATCACCATGCATGATGAGGATTCTGTGATTGTCACTTAATCTGACATCCTCACATAGCTTTTCCAGATACGTGGTCTGAGTGTTGACCAGGAGTATTCCGATTACGGAACCGGTCTTTAACTGGACGATGCTTCTGGCTACACCGAATACATATACCGGTTTAAGCTTTGGATTTACGATATTTTGAAGCTCGTATGTGTCCACGAGAACCGGTTTGCCGAAGAGTTCTATAGCCTTTGCAAACCACTCTTCATCTGTGGGATCAAAGGGTGAGTAGATGGCGTATTTTACCTTGTAATCTGCGTTTCCCGTGGTGCTAAAAATGTAGCAGGAATTGATTTCGTTTTTGTAGGTCATGATCTGACCGAAAAGCTGCTCGTTCTGTCTCTGAAATTCGTAGGAGTTGTCATTTAACGAATTAAAATCGGACAGGAGAGTCATGTATGTGATGTCGTTTTCTTTGTAGGTAAGTGGGATCTTTGTGACATTTGCGATGTCTGTGATATAACTGTCAATCTTGTCAAGCAACTGTTCATTGTTGCTGTTATGGATCTCGGTATAAGTCTCGATACGCTCGTTTGTGTAGAGACGCGCGGAAAATAATATGGATGCCGTGAGCAATATGAAGGCCAGTGCGATTATCAAAGTAAATCGTAGGGTAATTGAAAGATTTCGATAGAAATCACGAATTTTTTTCATACTATTTTCCTTTATTGATGACAGGTTTTCGTTTATAATGTTTATTGTACAAAGAATTCTTTATCAAATCAAGCAATATAGCACGAAAAATAGAACATTCGGAGGTTTGATCGATGAATATATTTCTGGTTGATGATGATGAAGTGATCCGCATGGGTATGCGCAAGATGATCGAGAAGGCGGACAGAGGCTGGACCGTATCCGGGGAAGCCGGCGACGGAGAGATGGCTCTTAAGTTCCTTGACGAGCACAGGGATGTGGATCTGCTGATCTGTGATGTCAAAATGCCCATCATGGACGGACTTGAACTGGTAAAGATAATCCGCCAGAAGAGAGATTACGATCCTAAGATCGTAATGTTAAGCGGATATAATGAATTTGATTTTGTGCGCAGCGCCTTCATGAACGGGGCATGCGATTATATATTAAAGCCCTTTAAAAAGGACGAGTTTCTGGCTCTTATCACAGATATAGAAAACAGGATCAAAAAAGAGCGCCAGATCGAACAGACCACCAGCGAGAACAATGATTTTCTGGTGTCTGAGATATTAAAGAAGCTTTCAAAATGCACGGTATCAGAGGTGGAAGACCACGTAAAGAGACTGACAGACCTGGGGATAAAAACCGATTACAGTTATTTTGCCACTGTCCGGGTCATGGTGGATCAGTATTACAAGCAGTTTTCCGCCGAGGGACAGTACAATAAAGAGCTTAACATGGTTTTAGACAGGCTGATCACCCTGGGTTCCGCCAGAAAGGGATTTGATTTTATAACCTGTATTTTCAAACAGGAGATCATGATCCTTGCCTTTGCGGAGGATGATGAGAAATTCATGGAATTTGCAGGTAAGCTCCATGAACTCTTAAACAAGGGCGATGAAGAAGTGTCCGTCACAGTGGCCATAAGCAATATCTACAATGATCTCTCAAAGATGCCCGAGTCCTTTGCCGAGTCAGAGAAAGCCATTATGAGCAGATTTTACCTCGGTCAGAACAAGTTCATATCCTATGAGAGCATTGCGGGTAAGAGCATTGATATCCAGTACGACATCGAGCCCATGGTAAAGGATCTGGTTCACAATATAAATCTGTGTGATTACATGAAATCAAAGGAGATAATGGACAAGATCTTTCTGGACTTAAGCTATTGCAATGCGGACAAATTCAGAAAATATATCCATGACATAATTGACATGCTCTCCCTTCGCATAGAAAACTTCGGTAATTTTGTGGCTATGAATTCCGCAGAGATCAATTTCTATGTGGATTATTTAAATACCTTCAGAGAGCTGAAGACATATATGAATTCCCTGCTCCAGAGTGTGATCGAGTTTATCAACGGGGAGAGGGAAAAGAGGAGTAAGAGGCGTATCGAGATGGCAAAGGAGTACATAGCCGTCCACTATTACGAGCCCTTTACTCTCAATGACATAGCTGAGTATGTGGAACTCAACGCGTCATATTTCAGCAATCTGTTTAAGACTGAGACCGGGATCAATTTTTCCGAGTATCTCTTAAATGTCAGGATGGACAAGGCAAAGGAGCTTTTGCGGGATCCAAAGATCAAAGTCTACGAGATAGGAAATCTGGTGGGATATGACGATGCCGTGTCATTTGGCAGGGCTTTCAAGAAAAAATGGGGAATCTCTCCCAAGGAATACAGAAATTCCGTTTATTGACAAAAAGAAGCAGTACTTTAATTTCCAAAAATAAGTATGGGAATCAAAAGTACTGCTATTTTTTTAACAAGGCGGCGTTGATATACTTGGCTAAGCAAGAGGAGAGTGGACATGTTATTTGGAGCTATTGAAGCCGGCGGAACCAAAATGGTTGTTGCCACCGGAGATGAATACGGGAATATCATAAAAAAGACGGAGATAAAGACGACCACTCCGGATGAGACCGTAGGAAATATCAAAGAATTTTTTGGAGAAAGCCGGCTTGGCGCTCTTGGGATCGGAGCCTTCGGCCCGGTCTGCTTGGATGAAAAAAGCACGGATTACGGGCGGATAGGAAAGTCACCGAAACTTGAATGGGTGGGTTTTTCCTGGATCGAAGCCTTCCGTGATCTGTGTTGTCCCATTTCGATCGATACGGATGTAAATGTTGCCGCCATAGGCGAATATGTTGGCGGAAATGCTGCCGGGACAGACGATTTTATCTATATCACAATAGGCACAGGCATAGGCGTTGGAGTTATGATAGGCGGAAAACCCCTTCATGGAATGCTTCATCCCGAGGCCGGTCATATATTGCTGCCGATCAGTACAGATGACGGTTTTTCCGGCATCTGTCCATATCACAAAAACTGCTTCGAGGGTCTTGCAAGCGGCCCGGCCATGAAAAAAAGATATGGCACGGAACCTTATCTGATAACAGATGAAAGGGCCTGGGAAACAGAAGCAGATTACATAGCAAAGGCAATCATGCAATATATTTGCTGTTATTCTCCAAAGAGGATAATCCTCGGAGGAGGCGTGATGAACTCCGGCAGATTGTTTGATCCCGTAAGGAAAAAAGTGTTGATGTATCTGAACGATTACATTACCGCAAGAGAATTGTCCGATATTGAAAGCTATATAGTCCCTGCCGGACTTTCCGGAAATCAGGGAATAACAGGTGCCCTTCATCTTGCCCAAAATGAGATCAGAAAGGATAAGGAAAATGAATAAACCCAAAATCAGATATTCACCGGGTCCGGTTCTTGAGCCAAAGGAAGGATGTTCATGGGCAGACACCATGGTACTCAATCCGGCCATAGTAAAGGACCCTGAGTCAGACACACTTCATATGCTTTTTAGGGCAACAGGCCCCTGGCCACAGAAAAACTTAAAAGGCTTATCGGATCCCTATCCCATCTTTTTGGGCTATGCCGTAAGCTATGATAAAGGCGAGACCTGGATGCCTGACTTTTCGAGACCGGCCCTTGCGCCAAAGCTTGAATATGAGATCGACAGGATGTATGTGGAAGATATAAACGGCAACAAGGTTGTAAACAATGCAAACGGTTGCATTGAGGACCCCAGGATCTTTGAGATAGAAGGCGAATTATATCTCACCACCGCCTGCAGAATGTTCCCACCCGGACCTTATTGGGAGGGGGATAAGAGAAGGGACAATCTTCCCGATTGGGCAATGGACCCCGACAATCCCTTCGGAAATGCGGCATACAGAAATGACACCACCACGGTGCTCTTTAAACTTAATCTGGATGCGCTTAAGCGCGGCGAATATGAGAAAGCCTTCGGATATGTATGTACATTGACTGACGGCAATGTGACGGACAACAGAGATGTGTTCTTTTTCCCACATAAGATGAAGATAGACGGCAGGATGCAATATGTAATGCTTCACAGACCTGAGATGCCGGACAAATTTGAAGCCGGAAAGGGTGTTTACAAACCTTCCATCTTTATCGCATGCGCTGAGCGCCTTGAGGACTTTGTCACAGATAAATGTACTCATAAGCTCCTTGCAAAAGAGCTGTTTGACTGGGAGGAGGAGAGAGTAGGTGCTTCCTTCCCGCCTTTAAAGATAGAGGACGGCAGATGGCTTATGAGCTATCACGGAAAGCAGATGCCGGATTACGGATATACTCAGTCCTTTATGATACTTGAAGAGAGGGAGAATGATTTCCCCGCGGTGGTAAGCCGTTGTTCAAAGCGTCTTATTTATGCGAAACAGGACTGGGAGCTTCCTGACAAATTCGAATGCCCCTGCATTTTTACCACGGGAGGCATTGTGATGGACGATGAGCTCATCATGAGCTACGGAGCCGCAGATCAGAAGGTGGGCATGGCCTGGGCCAATTTCGATGAGATCGTGGATTATGTTTCGGATTTCGATGAATTCGGCAGACAAAAAAATGCATAGAAAAACAAATGGATGTAATTTAAAACCCGGTACTTAAGGGTTAACATATGATCAGAAGTTGCAACTTTTAAATATTTAAAAACAAAACATCAATCATTCAGTATATGGGAGGACCAGTAATGAAGAAAAAGACATTGGCATTACTTTTATCTGTTCTCATGACAGCCGGTGTATTTACGGGATGCGGACAGAGCGGTGCAGCTGATACAAGCGCACCTGAGGGAAATGTGGCAAAAACAGAAGCTTCGGCAGAGGAGACCACAGAGGCTGAAGCAGAAGAGCCTGAAGCAGTTGAACTTTCAGGAAAGATCACAGTAGCCAGCAACCGTACAGACCTTGAGGACGGACTTGCTAAATACGCACAGGAGTTCATGGATCTTCATCCCGGAACAACTGTAGAGTTTGAGACTATCAAAGAGTACGATGATGTGGTAGCAACAAGAATCGCCGGCGGCGAAGCTCCTGACATCTTCTATGTGGTAGATCCTATCAACCAGGATACATACAAGGATTATTTCCTTCCTATCAACGACCTTCCTTTTACAGCAGACGACATTCTCTTCTATGAGAACGGACGCGGAACAGACGGAGAATTGTATGTACTTCCTCTCACTGTTTCATATTGCGGAATGATCTACAACAAAGTTGCATTTGCCAACGCAGGAATCGAGAAGGTTCCCTCAACTGTAGATGAGTTCTATGAAGTATGTGAGAAACTTAAGGCAGCAGGCATCACACCTGTAGGAACAGCATTCAAGGACATCTGGCCTATCTACGCATGGTGCGGCTGGGGTGAGGTAACTCTTACCGCAGGCGATGAGAGAGGCGAGAACAAGTATGCTGAGCAGGATGAGATCTATGACGAGACAATGCTCGCTTCAATGGATATCGTAAGAACATGCTACAAGAACGGATGGCTTGAGGACGACATCATGTCAGCAAACTGGGATCAGTTCAAGCTTGATCTTGCACAGGGCAAGGTTGCAATGCACTACTCAGAGACATGGCTTCCTTCACAGTTTGTAGAACTTGGCGCAAATCAGGAAGATATCGGAATGTTCCCCTTCCCCGGAGCAAAGAACATCAAGGCCGGTGCAGGAAAACAGTGGGGTATCTCAAAGGATACTGAGAGCCCTGAGCTTGCAAAAGCATTCCTTACATACATGCTTGAGAATCCTGTAGATGATTCAGATATTCCTTCAAACCTGAACATCGAGGTTAACGATCCCTTCGTTGCAGAGCTTCTTTCATACGGCGTTGAGCCTTTAAGCCCCATCGTAGGAAATGCAAAGTTCTCAAACATCAGAAACGACATCGAGCTTGACGGCCAGAACTTCTTCCTCACATATGTAATGGAAGAGGATGACGAGAAGGCTAAGGCGCTTGTCGATGAGTGGAATGCAAAGTGGGCAGCAGCACGCAAGAACTACTAATTAATTAAAAAAAGAATGCAATTTGTGGATTGCTGATTTTGTTGGCAGTATTGCTAATTGGCAATACTGCCATTTTTGCGCCCAAGAAAGGAACGAATTATGAAATCAAAAACTAAAGACAGAATATATATCATCTGTTTTTTGATAATTCCCGTAACCCTTCTCGTGCTCTTTTCATACTACCCTTTAACCAAACTCATCCAGCTCTCATTTACCAGCTGGAACGGTATGAGCAGAGATTTAAATTATGTGGGCATCAGGAACTATCAGGATATTTTTTCTCAAAAAGAGTTGTTTCAGACCTTCGGAAACAACATGGCATATGTAATAACCGCACTTATTCAGCAGGTGGCCGGACTTTTTCTGGCAATACTTTTAAACAGCAATATAAAGATGAAAACAACATTCAGAGCAATACTTTTCATGCCCTATATCATCAACGGCGTGGCAGTGGCTTTCATGTTCAACTATATGTATGACTATTCAAATTCACCCATCAATTTCCTCTTAAACAAGTTAGGAGTGGAGTCAGTGCACTTTATCAGCAATTCCTATATGACCAACTTCGCACTCTCCTTCATAAGCTTCTGGAAATATGTGGGCTGGACAATGGTAATCTATATCGCGGCTCTTCAATCCATCCCCGGTGATGTATATGAGGCAGCCAGGATCGATGGCGCAGGGTTCTTCCAGACAGTTCGTTATATCACCCTTCCAAATATCAAAACCATGTTGGAAGTATCCCTGCTCCTTAGCTTAAACGGAGCACTTCAGGTTTATTTCGAGCCCTTCCTCATTACAAAGGGCGGTCCCAACGGAAGAACAGCCACATTTATCAGTAAGTCCCTGGAGCTTGCCTACAACTATTCAAAATACGGAAAGGCGGCAGCCATGGGAGTTATCCTTCTCATCATAATACTGATCCTGGTAGCTGTTCAGAATGCTTTCCTAAAAGGAGACAAGTGATATGCGTAGGAACAATAAAGAACCCATAAAATCAACATTCATCATAAATAATCTGTTTGGAAGGATATTTATATATCTCCTCATGATAATCGGAGTCATCGGCGTGTTTGCGCCACTCCTTATCGTGCTCAATGTATCTCTTAAATCAAATGAGGAGTACATGATGAGCGGTGTCATGAGTCTTCCTGAAAATATAGCTAATTTCACAAACTACGTAAGGGCTTTTGTGGAGGGAAATTTTGTCACCGGTTTTATGAACACATTATTCCTGGTGGTGATCTCGGTTCCTGTAACGATCCTGATCGCATCCCTGGTGGCATACACCCTGTCAAGATTCGATTTCAATTTAAGAAAGCTTGTGTATCTGGCATTTTTAATCCCTACATTTATCCCGGGAATGACAGTTACCATCGCAACGTTCCAGGTAATCAAAGCCCTTGGATTATACAACTCACTTATGGCAGGTATCATACTCTACATCGGAACGGACATCATGCAGATCTATATTTTCCTGCAGTTTATAAACAATGTTCCCGTATCCCTCGATGAGAGCGCAAGGCTTGACGGCGCAGGCAGATTAAAGATCTATACATCCATAATCTTACCTCAGTTAAAGCCGGCCATAGCGACCACCATCATACTTAAGCTTCTTGGCATCTACAATGACTTCTTTACACCCTACATGTACATGCCAAAGATAAAGACTGCCGCTACAAGCCTTTACTCTTTTTCGGGAGACAAGCTTGCCGAATGGCCTCTTATGAGCGCTGCGATCGTGCTCGTGGCAGTGCCAACCATCATTATCTATATTTTCCTTCAGAAATATATCATCAGCGGAGTTACCGACGGAGCGGTCAAGTAATTTAAGTAAACCGTGTGAAAGGAAATAAAAAGATCAATGGAAAAACAGTTTATCGGCGGATTCAAACTTAAAAGATTGTCAAACGGTGCGGTATACGAAGCCGGGGCCACGGGAAGTGTGCTGGAGATACTGGTCAGAGAAAAGGTCATTCCCGATCCCTTTGTGGATGATAATGAAAAATACGCCCTGAAAGTAATGGAAGAGGATTTTGAGTTCATAACCACATTCGATGCGGATGAAAATATCTTTATTTCTCAAAAAAAAGAACTGGTATTTGAAGGTATAGATACTGTGGCGGATGTGTATCTGAACAACACGCTCATATTAAAAGCCTGCAATATGCACAGGACCTTCAGAGCAGATGTAACGGGAATCCTGAAAATAAGAGAAAACGAGCTGGCGATACGTCTTCACTCTCCCATCAGATTTATCCGGGATGCCTACAAAAAATGTGAGTGCGACGGCTCGGAGGAAGCCATGCAGGGTTTTGTCCATATCAGAAAAGCCCATTACATGTTTGGCTGGGACTGGGGCATCAGGCTTCCGGATGCCGGGATATTCAGACCTGTTTATCTGGAGGGAAATGACTTGCTTCGTATTGCAGGATTCAGGATCCATCAGGAGCATTACGAGGGTCATGTCGGGCTCACTGTATTTGTGAACGAGGAGCCGATTTCCCAAGGACTTTCTACGGATATCGAAAAGCCTGAATATCATCTCACAGTAAAGGATCCGGAGAACAGGATCATATTTGATAAAGCTTACGAACCTGAAAGCGAGATCCGTATAAATGATCCGCTTCTATGGTGGCCCAGAGGATACGGCAGGCAGAATCTGTATGAAGTCACACTAAAAGTATCCGTAAACGGCCGTGCCATTATGGAGGCGTCAAAGAAAATCGGTCTAAGGACCATGACCCTCAACAGAAAAAAAGACGAATACGGAGAAAGCTTTGCACATTGCGTAAACGGGACAGATGTGTTTGCCTTCGGAGCAGATTATGTGCCGGAGGATAATTTCCTTGGAAGGATAAATAAAGAGAGAACAGAAAACCTATTGGAACAATGCGTCGCTGCAAATTTCAACACTATACGAGTCTGGGGAGGTGGCTTTTTCCCCGGAGACGAGTTCTATGATGCATGTGACAGGCTGGGACTATTGGTTTGGCAGGATATGATGTTTGCCTGCGGTATATACGATCTTAATCCTGAGTTTGAAGAAAATATCAGATTGGAAATAAAGGACAATCTGGAGAGGTTAGCAGATCATCCCTGTATGGCGCTTTTGTGCGGAAACAATGAAATGGAGATGTTCGTAAACGGAAACCTGTGGGTCAAGAGACACAGGCAGAAGGCTGATTACATAAAGATGTATGAATATCTCTTCCCGAAATGGACCGCAGAATATGCGCCGGATCTGGTCTATTGGCCTTCAAGCCCATCATCCGGAGGCTCATTTGATGACCCCAACGATTTTTCGAGAGGGGATGTTCACTTTTGGGATGTATGGCACAACAACAAGCCCTTTACCGAGTACAGAAGACATAATTTCAGATACTTATCGGAATTCGGTTTTCAGGCCCTTCCATCCATGGAGACGCTGAAACATGCCGTGTCGTCAAAAGAGGATATGAATCTGTTTTCCTTTTGCATGGAAAAGCATCAGAGAAACAGATCTGCGAATTCAAAGATCATGAATTACATGCAGGCAACATTTAAATATCCCACTGATTTTGACACTCTTATCTACGCTTCCCAGCTTTTGTCAGGGGAGGCTATCAGATACGGAGTGGAACATTTCAGGAGAAACCGCGGCATATGCATGGGAACGCTTTACTGGCAGCTAAACGACTGCTGGCCTGTGATCAGCTGGTCTTCCATTGATTATTACGGAAGATGGAAGGCACTTCACTATTTTGCAAAAAGATTCTTTGCTCCGGTGCTCTTAAGCTGTGAGGAGACAAGCACTGTTTCGAATGAGATAGACATAAACGCTGAAGTTACGGATTTTGTACCCGCCATCAGACTGAATGTCTCAAATGAGACCATGGAAAGCAAAATTATCACTGTTTGTTATGAAGTCAGAAATTCCGACGGAACGCTTGCAGAGTCATTTGGGCAAGGTGTGATAAATCATGTTCACGTGGAGCCTTTAAGCAGTTTTTATCTTCCGAGGACGGAACTAAAGGGACTGGATATCTATTCCCAATATGTATCATTCAGAGCATTTGAAAACGAAAAAGAGATATCCGGTGGAACTGCTCTTTTTACCGCACCGAAATATTTTAAGTTTAAAGATCCGGGACTTGCGGTATCTGCAGTTTCCCAAAACGAGATCATGGTCACTTCCATGGGATTTGCAAAAAACGTGGAGATCAGAAATGAAAATGATGATCTGATTTTGGAGGATAACTTTTTTGATATGGATCCCGGAGTAAGGACCTTAAAAGTCACAAAGGGTTCGCTAACGGGTCTTCGTATAAGAAGTGTATTTGACATTCATTAAATGCTAAGGGGGTTTAGGGCATGAGAGACAAGACAAAAAAAGTTTCAAGAGCAAAAAACGGGACAGAAAAGCGAATGAGAAAAAAAGAGGGTAAAAAGAGATTCTCATTTGGAGGCTTTGGCTTTAAGTCCGTCAGGACAAAGCTTATCGCAGCATTTGCCGTAATGATCGTGCTTATCGGGTTTATGGGTTTGTTTACGTATTTAAAGGCATCCGACATCATTATGAGCAATTACCGCGGAGCGGTTCTTGATACGGTAAATGCCAACAGCAAATATCTGGAGCTGATAAACAAAACTGTGGAGAGCGAAGCCACAAAGCTTGTGAGCAACGCCAATCTGAAAAAATATTACACAGGCCAGTATGAAAAGAATTCACCTGATGAATTCAATGCATACAATGCCCTGTACAAAGACGTGATAGCCACCGTGGGAGGAGATGACTTTTTGTATGCCATTTCCATCATCCCCGTGGGCGACGGCCCCATCTCTACCATCAAGAACTTCAAGGATGGGGAGCATACAGGCTTTATGGACTCTGCGGAAGTAGCCGCATTAAACGAAAGCGGTGACAACTTCATATGGTTAAGGAACCATGAATACCTGGATGCCACCTTGGGCTCCACCACGGGAAAATACGGTGCCACTTTGGTCAGGAAACTCCTTAACTCCGGAATGAAGACCATAGGATATGTGGTTCTTGATGTGAAGCTAGATTCATTCAAGGGAATACTTAACAGTATGGATTTTTCGGAGAATGCATACAGCGCCTATGTTTTTGATTCCGGCGACATGATCCTGTCGGAGAATACACCGGAGGATTTTGTGATACCGATTGATGTTATTTTTGCCTGTGCGGATGACACGGATGAGGCATCGGGATCAGTTCAGTTAAAGGTTTCGGGAACTGAATACCTTTGTACCTTTAACAAGCCCTTAGCGGGAGGAGGAATCATAGTAAACTTCCTGCCGGTTGATGCTATTACGGGTCAGGTTGATTCCATAAAGGGCATAATCGTTCTGGTAAATCTCATCGCCGTATGTGTGGCTCTTTTGATCGCCGTATACATATCGGGAGACATCAGCAAAGTCATCGTAAAGCTCTCAAAAGACATGGATAAGGTTGCGGACGGTGACCTTACCGTCAGCGTAAAGGATAAGAGACGGGATGAATTCGGAGCGCTTATCTACAGCATCGGCAGGATGATCGAAAGCGTAAAAGCCCTGATCGCAGATACTGTGAGTGTGGCTGACAACGTAAATCTCTCCGCCATTGATGTAAATAATGCAAGCGAGGGTATAGTCAGAAGCGCAGACGATATGGGTGCCGCTTTGATGGAACTTGAAAAGGGTGCAAATCAGCAGGCCGGACAGGCCACTGAATGCCTTGAGGAAATGAGCCTCTTATCGGAAAAGATTGAGGATGTAAATGCCAACAACGCTCTTATGAGTGATATTGCAAAGAGAACCGGCGATGCGGTAAGCAGCGGAATAGATACGGTCATGGATCTTAACAGCAAGATCGAAAAGACCGCATTTAATACCAAGGAGATCTTAAGTCAGATAGGTATGCTTGCCGAGGAGACAAAGCTTGTAAAAGACACGGTTTCTCTCATAAATGATGTGGCTGAGGAGAGTAACCTCCTGTCGTTTAACGCTTCCATCGAGGCTGCAAGAGCAGGAGCAAGCGGAGCCGGATTTATGGTGGTTGCCGAGGAGATCAGAAAGCTTGCGGAGCAGTCTCTTACAGCATCAAAGAGGATAGAAGACAACATTGAAGTCATCATGCAGCGAAGTGAACTCATGACCCAGAAGGCAAAAGAGGTTGACGGTCTTTTGATCAATCAGCAGCAGTCAGCAGAGGAGACTGTGGATCTGTTCAAGAACGTATCCGTGGAACTGGATGTGTTTATGGAGCACATGGGAAAGATCACGGAGGAGATAAAGGATGTGGAGCAGGTTAAAAACCACACCCTTGAAGCTGTCAGCAACATTGCCGCCGTTGTACAGGAGACCAATGCGGTGACTGAGAATATAAACGACAGCGCTCAAAAGCAGATAGATCTTGCAAAAAATCTTAATAATTCAAATGAAAAGTTGTCAAAGAATGCGGAAAGCCTCCTTTCATCGGTAAACAATTTCCGCATTTGATGTGGCAGAAAGGAATGACATGGCGATCATGAAACTTGCTCCGGCCTGTAAGGATTATATCTGGGGCGGAAATAAGCTTATCAATTTTTACAATAAAAAATATTCGGGAAACCGACTTGCAGAGACCTGGGAGGTGTCCTGTCATGACGACGGGCCAAGCATCATAGCAGAAGGTGATCATGCAGGGGAAAGCCTGAAGGATTATATAAACGAGGAAGGCATCAGTGTGTTGGGAAGCGACTGCGAGAGGTTCGCGGATTTTCCCATATTGGTAAAACTCATAGATGCCAGAGACAATCTCTCTATCCAGGTGCATCCGGGGGATGAATATGCCCGCAAAAACGAGGGTCAGAACGGTAAGACCGAAATGTGGTACATCTGCGAGTGCGATGAAGGCGCATTTTTGTATTACGGTTTTAATCGTCAGGTGGATGACGAAGAGTTTAAAAGGAGGATCAGAGAGAATACCCTGCCTGAAGTACTTAATAAGGTGAGGGTCAAAAAAGGTGATGTTTTCTTTATCAAATCCGGAACCATCCATGCCATAGGCGCAGGAATCCTGGTGGCTGAGATCCAGCAGAATTCCAATGTCACATACAGGGTATATGACTATGGCAGAAAGGACAAGGACGGAAATGAGAGAGAACTTCATATAGACAAAGCATTGGAAGTCACCGACAAAAGGAAGATGGAAGCAACAGATTCCTTCGAACCCCACATTGCGCAATGTGAATATTTTACCGTGGACAAGATATATCTGGACGGGAAATTCACAAAGAGCATTAAGGGTTATGCGGGAAAAGAATCCTTTGTGAGTATTTTGGTCTTGGATGGGGAAGGCACCATTAGTCAGTCGGGAAAGAGTCTAGGGTTCAAAAAAGGTGACAGCATTTTTATTTCGGCAGGAAGCGGCGACTACGAAATAGAAGGAATGCTTGAAGGATTAATGACAAGAGTATAGCAGTAAAACTGCGGGGAAGGAGAAGCATGAAAAAGAAATTTTTGAAACTGATGGGTTACGCACTTAGCACCGCACTACTCACGACCATGTTTTCTGCGGCAGCGCCGGCCGTGAAAGCACAGGCAGCTTATAGCGGGTCGGTGTTTACCGAGTTTGTCACGGTGGATGGCACAAGGCTTATGGAGGGTGATGAAGAACTGAAATTCATCTCGTTAAACTACCCTCAGGCCACCAGCGACAATGAGTGGGAGCATGCAAATGCCATAAAGACCATTAAGGCGATGGGCGGAAACGTGACAAGAACCTACACGATCCCTGTCTACAATGGTCAGAACGGGGCAAGAGCCTATGTTACCGGTGTGGACTCAGAAGGACACCTCACATTTAATGATGATGCACTCAATATGCTGGACGACGTACTTGCAAAATGTAACGAATACGGCGTCAGAGTAGTGATCCCTCTGGTAGATCACTGGCACTGGGTAGGCGGTATCGACGGATACGTATGGCTTGCCGGAGAGAGCAGCGGAACCCCTTCAAATGCATCATTTCAGAACTGGGCATGGAATTTTTATTCCAGCGAAAAGTGTCTTGATTATTTTGAACAGATGATCGATCATCTGCTTAACCGTGTGAATACGGTGACAGGTGTAAAATACATGGACGATCCCGCCATCCTTTGCTGGGAGACCGCAAACGAGGCAGGCGGAAATCAGACCAATCAGCTGACATACGATGATGCACTGTCTGCATGGACCATTGCGGTTACAAATTATATTAAATCAATAGATTCAAACCATCTGGTTTTGGACGGACGTATGTCCATGACCGAGCAGTCAAGAAGTGCGGCAAATCCCGCTGATATCCTGGGAGCCCACTATTATGAGGGCAATTATGCCACCAGATGTGCGGATGATACCGTGGCTGCCCATGCGGCAGGAAAACCCTTTATATTGGGAGAGTTTGGCGCAAAGGTTAAGGCCGGTCCCTGCATCGATGTGTTCCAGGCAGGTGTCGACAATGACACAAACGGAATCATGATGTGGTCACTCAGAGCCCACAAGGACGGATTCGGATATTATTTCCATGATGAGGACGGATACTGGGCTTCATATCACTGGCCCGGATTTGAATCAGGCAATTACTATGGTGAGACCGAGATCCTCCGTGCAATATATGCATACGCCCAGATCGTAAACGGCAATGCTGCAGACTACGCAGAGGCAAAGAATATCCCGATCCCTGCACCCGAAACGGATGAGGCACCCCTCCTTTATGCCGATTCCTTTACAGAGGGAAGCGTAGGCGACATCAAGTGGCGTGGCGTTGTAGGCGGCGCATGGTACGAGATCCAGAGAGCGGACGGAGTTGTAACTGCAGAAACTGCAGGAAGTGCGTCCTGGACCACTGTTGCTGATGAGAGCGACTACGTATACGATTCAGGAAGAAACTGGGAGGACAAGGCTCACGACTGTATCGCAGGTTTCCACGATGAGACAGCCCTTGACGGAGAGACATATTCCTACAGATTAAGGGCCTGCAACGAGAGCGGTGTGGGACTTTGGTCAAACATCGTTACCGTGGAAAATACAAAGCATGTGGTGGACGATCCCTTAGACCTTATCGCCGTTTCATCAACGGACAATAACCCCACTGAGATCAGAAGAACCTACAGCTATGACCACTCAGCAAATATCGAATATTCCAGCAGCTCAATAGTTAACAAATCCACAGAGAGCGGATACATTGAGTACAAGGCAATAATCCCCGTGGATGAAGTGAAGGTCACTGCACTTATTGAAACTGATGCAGAGAATGCACCGAAGATATTTGTATCAAAGGATGGCATTATCTATGATGAGCTTTCCGTAAGCCACACAGAAGGCACAAAAGTTTACAGTGTGACAGACGTGTCAGATTCAGATAATTACTATTTTACAAGGGTTTATCTCGCAGGAGAAAGCACATGCAAGCTTGATGACATCACAATCACTTACACAAATGACGGTGGAGATTACTTTGCAAGCTTAAGCGGGGCAGCTCCGGGAAGCAATGTGATCATCCAGGATAACACCTTTGGAGAGGGTGGCGCAGATCCTTTTTATGTATATAAGGATGCGACCACATATATTTACAAGACTCTTGATGATATCAATGCATATCGTGTAATAAGCCACAACAGAGCAGGAGCTTCTCCCATAGTGGAATACTCATATGACGGAGTTAACTTCCAGGCTTCTCCCGTCATAAGGACCACAAATGAGGGCACAGAGCAGAGAGTTGTATACGGAGATCTGGGTATCAGCGGAATGGTCAGAGTGATAAAGGTTACGATTCCCACAGAGGATGCTTCAAATATCACTCTTGATTCTGTGGAGCTCTCAAGCGGTCAGAAGTCAATCCCTCTTGCTGACACTGCTCCGGACAATACATTAGAAGACGGAGAATACTATTTTGGCCAGAATGAGAATCTTCAGGCTGCTTACATCGTAAACGGTGATGCGGACAGAGACTGCACAGAATATACAAAAGCCCTTCCCGGAAAGAGCTTTGAAAACTATGACAGCATGTTTGCATACATAAAGGGTGACGGATCCGCTAATCTCCTGTCCATATCATTCAGGGATGCAACGGGAGCACTTTTTGAGAGTGAGGATCTAACTTTATCATCCACTGCAGGCGCCATGAACAAGATGATGCTCACCACATTTGACTCTGAGGAAACAGATAATGACCCCGATCTTTCCAGCGTGACGGAGCTTAGATTTAAAGTAAAGAGCGCTGAAAATGTTGCCACCACAGCCATCGGAAGAGTGAGACTTGACAGTGAAAATGCCTATACGGGAAACTATGGCATCGCCATCGATTATGCTTTTGATACACTCACTTACAGCACAATTTATGTGGACAGCATTTATATGTCCT